>CACXFV010000093.1 GCA_902767015.1 uncultured Lachnospiraceae bacterium
AAGCGTGTTACAAAGGTTGTAAAAGGTGGACGTAACATGAGATTTGCAGCATTAGTTGTTGTTGGTGACAACAATGGTCATGTTGGTGCAGGTCTTGGTAAGGCTACAGAAATTCCTGAAGCAATCCGCAAGGGAAAAGAAGATGCCATGAAGAAGTTAGTAACAGTTGCAGTTGATGATAACTTAAGTATTCCTCACGATACAATCGGAAAATTCGGCAGTGCTTCGGTATTACTGAAGAAGGCGAAGGAAGGTACCGGTGTTATCGCAGGTGGTCCTGCACGTACAGTGCTTGAGCTTGCCGGCATTAAGAACATCCGTACAAAGTCATTAGGTTCAAATAACAAGCAGAATGTTGTTTTGGCAACAATCGCTGGTTTAGCTGAATTAAAGACTCCGGAAGAAGTAGCCAGACTTCGTGGTAAATCTGTAGAAGAAATCTTAGGCTAATAGGAGGAAATAAAAATGGCAGATAAGTTAAAAATAACACTTGTAAAATCAACAATAGGTGCTATTCCAAAGCATAAAAAGACTGTTGAGGCATTAGGCTTAAGAAAGTTAAACAAGACAGTTGAAATGCCTGATAATCCGGCTGTAAGAGGTATGGTGGCTCAGGTAAAGCATTTAGTAAAAGTAGAAGAAATTTAATCTTAGATAAGGAGGTGCGACAATGGAATTATCAAATTTAAGACCGGCTGAGGGCTCAAAGCACAGTGATAATTTTAGAAGAGGTCGTGGTCATGGTTCCGGAAATGGTAAGACAGCCGGTAAAGGACACAAGGGACAGAAAGCTCGTTCAGGTGCTACAAGACCGGGCTTTGAAGGTGGTCAGATGCCTTTATACAGACGAATTCCTAAGAGAGGCTTCACTAACAGAAATACAAAGGAAATCGTTGGCATTAATGTAAGTGCTCTTGAAAGATTTGACAACGGAGCAGAAGTTACAGTTGAGACATTATTAGAAAGCGGAATCGTTAAGAATCCAAGAGATGGTGTTAAGATTCTTGGAAATGGAGAAATTACTAAGAAGCTCAATGTGAAGGCAAATGCATTCAGCGAAGGCGCAAAGCAAAAGATTGAAGCTCTTGGTGGAACCTGCGAGGTGATCTAATGTTTAAAACAGTTAGAGACGCATTCAGAGTCAAAGAAATAAGACAGAGACTTTTTTATACGTTTTTAATGCTTATTATCGTCAGGATAGGTTGTCAGATACCTGTTCCTGGCGCAACGCCGGATAGTGTAAAAAGTATTATTGGAGATTTGAGCAATGGTGCTTTTGGCTTTTTTGATGCTATGACGGGTGGTTCTTTTGAGAGCTGGTCAATTTTTGCATTAAATATTACACCATATATCACTGCTTCCATTATTATGCAGTTATTGACAATTGCAATTCCTGCTTTAGAGGAAATGCAGAAAGATGGTGAAGAGGGACGTAAAAAGATACAGTCCATCACACGTTATGTCACGGTTGGACTTGCTTTGATTCAGGGTACAGCGACATCTATCAGCTTTGGTAACAGAGGTATTTTTGGTCCTGTGAGCAGCATGTCAAGGGGTGAATATGCCCTTGCCATTGTAGTTTCAGTTGCAGCCTTAACAGGCGGTTCCGCATTTCTTATGTGGATGGGTGAGAATATCACTGAGAAAGGTGTCGGCAACGGTATATCCATTATACTTTTGATTAACATTGTTGCCAGAATGCCTAGTGATTTTACGGCACTTTATAATCAGTTTGTCAAGAGTGCAAGTTCTGTCGGTGGTAAGTTATTGGCAGCATTTGTGATTGCGGCAGTGGTTGTTGTGATTGTAGCTTTCGTTGTTGTATTACAGGATGGTGAAAGAAGAATCCCGGTACAGTATTCTAAGAAAATGCAGGGAAGAAAATTAGTAGGAGGAGCATCCTCTCATATTCCGCTCAAGGTTAACACAGCAGGTGTTATCCCGATTATCTTTGCGCAGTCATTACTCATGTTTCCAGTCGTAATAAGCCAGTTTGTTTCTTCAAAGACACACACGTGGACTTATTATTTCAATCAGGCACACTGGTGGAGATTTAGCACTAACCAGATTAAATATTCTGTTGGTTATCTTGTCTATGCAGTGCTTGTCATCGCATTTGCTTATTTCTATACTTCAATTACCTTCAATCCGATGGAGGTAGCGGATAATATGAAAAAGCAAGGAGGTTTTATACCTGGTATCAGACCGGGCAAGCCGACACAGGAATATTTGAACAATATATTGAATTATATTGTATTTATCGGTGTCATTGGACTTTTGATAGTTGCTACAATCCCGATTGCATTTGAGGGAATTTTTAACGCTGATGTTTCATTTGGCGGCACTTCCCTTATTATTATCGTAGGTGTTGTTTTGGAGACAATCAAGAATATTGAATCTAAGATGGTTGTTCGTAACTACAAGGGATTTTTATTAGATTAATTTTGTTTATCATATTAAGAATGGAACGCAATCTATGTTGCGTTCCATTGTTGAACTTTAATAAAGTGAAACGGTTCATGACATGAACTGTTTCATTACCGGAATATAAGAAAGGATGCGGTTAATTATGAAGATAATAATGTTAGGTGCACCTGGTGCAGGAAAAGGTACGCAGGCTAAAATGATAGCAGACAAATATGCAATACCACATATCTCCACAGGAGATATCTTCAGAGCGAATATAAAGAATGGCACTGAGTTGGGAAAAAAGGCAAAGGAATATATGGATAAGGGCTTATTAGTTCCTGATGAACTGACAGTTGACCTTGTTATTGACAGAGTGGCACAGGAAGATTGTAAGAACGGATATGTTCTTGACGGTTTCCCGAGAACTATTCCACAGGCTGAGAGTCTGGATAAGGCACTTGATGAGCGCGGAGAGAAGATTGATTACGCTATTAATGTAGAAGTTCCGGATGATAATATCATCAACAGAATGTCAGGAAGAAGAGCCTGCCTTTCATGCGGCGCTACTTATCATATAGTTCATATTCCTACTAAAGTAGAAGGAATATGCGACAGATGCGGTGCAGAGCTTATTCTTAGAGATGATGATAAGCCTGAGACAGTGAAGAAGCGTCTTGATATCTATCATGAGCAGACACAGCCGCTCATTGATTATTATTCAGAAAAAGGTGCTTTGGCTGAAGTAGATGGAACGAAAGATATGAAAGACGTATTTGCTGATATAGTAGGTATACTGGGAGAATAAATCAATGGCAGTTACCATAAAATCAAAGAGTGAAATTGAATTGATGCGCGAATCATGCAGATTGTTATCAATCGTTCATGAAGAGATGGCAAAAGCTATCAGACCGGGAATTTCAACGTATGAGATTAACAGAATTGGTGAGCAGAAAATTAAGAGTTTCGGATGCGTACCAAATTTTAAAAATTACAATGGTTTTCCGGCTGCCATATGTGTATCGGTCAATGACGAAGTAGTTCATGGTATTCCGAATAAAAGGCGAATATTGCAGGAGGGTGATATCGTCAGTCTGGATGCAGGATTGATATATAAAGGATATCATTCGGATGCGGCAAGGACCCATGCAGTAGGTACTGTAAGTCCTGAGGCTGAAAAACTCATGGAGGTAACAAAGCAATGCTTCTATGAGGGAATCAAATATGCAAAAGCCGGATGTCATTTGTTTGAAATATCGGCAGCAATCGGTGATTATGCTGAGAGTTTTGGATATGGTGTTGTGACAGATTTATGTGGTCATGGTATTGGAACTGCACTGCATGAGGAGCCGGAGATTCCTAATTTCAGACAAAAGAAGCGTGGAATGAAGCTTGTACCCGGAATGACATTGGCAATCGAACCTATGATAAATGCAGGAACTTATGAAGTCAACTGGTCAGAGGATGGCTGGACTGTGACTACTAAGGACGGTTCATTATCAGCTCACTATGAGAATACTATTTTAATCACAGATGGCGAACCGGAGATACTCACCCTTTATAAGGGTTAAAGAAAGGCATGGTTAGTATATGGCAGCTTGTAAGATTGGAGAATTTGCAAAATCAAAAGCCGGACATGATAAAAATCAGATTTTTATCATAATTAATATAGAAGGAGAATATGTATTTTTAGTCGATGGAAAGTCAAGAAATATAGACAGACCAAAGAAGAAAAAGCTAAAGCATATCCAGCCGGTCAATTATATTGATTGTGAATTGCAGAGAAAACTGGATGCTGATATTGCGATGCAGAATGAGGATATTAAGAGAGCCATCAAAAGTTATTGTAAAAAAATAAGCGCTGAGTCACAGAACAGGCAATAAATTGTTGAAACAAACAGGAATCATGATATCAGGAGGTTAATTGAGATGTCAAAAGCTGATGTAATAGAAATTGAAGGAACTGTTTTGGAAAAATTGCCAAATGCCATGTTTCAGGTAGAGCTTGAAAATGGACATAAGGTATTGGCACATATCAGTGGTAAGTTGAGAATGAATTTCATTCGTATACTTCCGGGTGATAAAGTGACAATAGAGCTGTCACCATACGATTTGACAAAAGGAAGAATTGTATGGAGGGATAAGTAAAGAAATTTAGTAAAAGGATTTACTGTGAAAAATTTACTTGATTAATGGAAAAAGTTGTGATATAGTAATAGTCGGACTTTTTTTGAAAGGAGGATTTACTGTGAAGGTAAGATCATCAGTTAAGCCAATTTGCGAAAAATGCAA
>CACXFV010000094.1 GCA_902767015.1 uncultured Lachnospiraceae bacterium
AGGAGGCAGAAGATGAACTGATCGTTATCGTTGCCGCCAGAAAACATGCAAGAAATTTTTTGAATTTTCTCTCCATATCAATTACTTCCTTTCTGATTTTAATTCCTTTCATATTATTTTTTCTCTATATCCAAGCTATCAATCAGGTGTGCATCAAACCTTGAAATCATTAAGGCATCTGCCACATCTGTTGCTCCGTCTCCATTAACGTCACAAATGGCTGCTGTCACAGAATCTAATTCCGTAAGCCTTGCATCATATCTTGAAATCATTAAGGCATCTGCAATATCCACAATGCCATCACCATTGGCATCACCCTTGATTCCATCATTATCTTCATAGGTGAGAATCAATTTTCCAAATCGATTCAACTTCAATGTAATGCTATCTCCCTGAATCGTTAACGGTATGTTTTCCAACTCACCATTATTCAGCAGATATCCCTGATAGCTCCTGAACTTTCCTTCCTTTATCTCTGGCAAATTCTCAGATAAGACAATGGGAACTGTGACCGCATTGTCAATCTCTGTGATTATTCCTATTTCTTTATTGTCTATCTTAACTGCCAGTCCCATATCATAATATCCTGCCACTTCCTGAGTTGATATTTTTTCTGCTACAAGTTCTTTTTCTTCTGCAGTCAGCTCCTCCGACTGAATCTCAGATGATTTCACTGCTATTGTTATTGTTTTATAATTTTCTACTGATTTCTTTATGACACCAGATAGCTTTTTGTCAATTCCTTTGACCTGCTTCCCATCCATTATCTCCCGTACCAGTTTTTCTGCTTCTTCGGCGGCCTGTACATCATTTGCTTTTTCGCTATCCGGTTTTACCGTGATTGTTGCCTCCACATCAAATACAGCCTCTTTTGTTTCCACATTCAGTAACTTTGCATTTTCATCCGATGCATCCTCATATTCATAAGAAATGGTGCTTTTACCCACTTTTGCATCTGACTTTACATTAAATTTGGCAATGACGATTGTCTCTTCCGCTGTGTTATTATTGGTATGACTATACGCAAAGCCAAACTTTCCTTTTGCAGCCTCTTCTAATGTGTTTACTTGATTCTCTAATAATTCGGTTTCCGGGAATAATACGGCATCTGCATAGACACTCTGTGGAGGAATCTCCACTGACTCAAGACTTAATACCGCTGTATCATACTTTATTCTGGCAATGAGACCAGCTACACCAGTATTTTTTTCTATAGATAGTTGTACAGTCAGCTGATCACCAGCTTTTACTTTTTCTTTATCAGTAGTAAGCGCTAAAATAAGATCGGATTCTACGGATTTCTGTTCTTCAGATTCTGCCCCGTCAGAACCCGTTCCGACTGAAGGTAATTCATTTTGCGCCGCTGATACATGATGTACATCCTCATACAATGTACTCACAGCTATGAGCAAAATGACCATTGTAACCGAAAGAAATTCTTTCAGTTTCGAGATTCTTTTCATAACTTTCTTTTCCTTTCCTAACAATTCATTTTTCCCTGTTAAGTCACTATTCCAACGATTTTATCATCTGCTTCACCTCCCTTATCCTGTCGTCATACTGACTCTAACTTTTAACCATTTCATTCTACCATAAATTGGAAATAAGTCAATCTGATGATTCTCTTTAGAAGTGAGGCATTTTAAAAGTTGCTATTTTTCGTGACCATTTCCTTTTATTTGTCGTGTATAATATTAAGGAACAGTTCCTAAGAGGCCTCGAAAAACAGAAAGGAGCAATTATGGAAGACAATCAGATTATCGATTTGTATTGGGAGCGCTCTGAGAATGCAATCGTTGAGACAGACAAAAAGTACGGCAGATATTGTTACAGCATTGCCGCTCATATCGTAGAAAATGAAGAGGATGCCAGAGAGTGTGTTAATGATACATGGCTGAAAGCGTGGGAGACCATACCACCGAACCGCCCCAATCGTCTATCTACGTTTCTTGGAAAAATCACAAGAAACCTTGCATTGGACCGATATCGATATCACGGAGCGGGAAAAAGGAACTATGGGCGGGTGCCATTAGCATTAGATGAGTTAAAGGACTGCATCCCCGAAAGAAAAAGCTATGGGAGAGAAGTAGAGGATTTGGAAATTGAGGAAATACTCAATACATTTCTAGAGAACCTCACAGAACTGAACAGAAAGATTTTTATGCGCAGGCACTGGTATTTTGATTCTGTCAGGGAAATTGCAGCGGGTTATGCCATCTCAGAGAGTCAGGTTAAGATGTCTCTGATGCGTTCAAGAAATCAGTTAAAGAAAGTGTTGAAGAAAGAAGAAGCAAAATCAATTGAATGAACAGCGGTTGTTAAAAGTGCTTGGAAATGTAGAGGAAAAGTACATAGAAGAATCCGTCAGGTATGCAAAGGAGTCAGGTGCATACATGGATGAGTTTAGTGCATATAAGGAAGAAGGTGAAGTTATGAAAGAAAACAGAGAATATGTGAAAGAAGCCGGCGAGAGAAAAATAGCGGGATTTGCAGGCAGAAAAATTCTGGTGATAAAAGGACTGGGAGTGGCAGCCTGTATTTGTATGATTAGTATTTTGGTCATTCATGGTATTGCTCCAAAACAATCTTCTGGTGGAAAAAGTGAGGATGCAGATTTCATGGGTGCTGAATCAAACGTGCAGCGTTCAGAAGATGAAAAGATGTTGAATCATGGACAGAGTGATGAGGAGTTACAGGCAAAAATTCATGCACTGGATACGATGTCGGGAGATGCTATTGGCTGGATGGTAGTAGATGATGTCCTTTATTGGCAGTATGATACCAACTTTGATTTAGATACTATAGATATCGGTGAATATCTTGGGCAGGGCGATGAGTTTACCGGAAACTATCATGACCCGGCTTGTACCGCAGAAGTCTATCGGGTTGAGGGTCGCTCGGACTTACTCTATCTGAAGCTGTCAAATGGCGGTAACATTTTCCTTGTGGAAAGGGATTGGGAATCGTTTGATTGATTAATGCTTAATTGCCGGCTTCCTTAACTTTCGGAAGCCGGCATATCATAAGTAATGTCAGCAGTAAATTTCTTTCAGGTTTTGAAAATTGTATTCATATAGATGATGTTACATTCTCATTCTTACAATCTCGCCCGTACGCAATTCTCTGATAGCATCGTACACAACATGCTGCCTTCTCCACAGCTCCCTGTCTATATGAAAATGTCCAAAATACCATTTCTGATATCCGACATTTTCTTCTACCCATTGCAGAAAATGATTCAATACGCGTTCTTCTTTGACATTGTTTTTGATCTGCTCTCCCAAATGCGACATGTATTCAATAGCACATATGGAAGCGGTATGTGTCAGTATATAATCCACCTGATAGCCATGTTTTTCTAAATTCTCCATTGCATAATCGTATTCCGCTATACTCGGCATTTCCTCCTGCCACCAACTGATACCAGGCACTCTGAATTCTTTATCCAGTGAGTATCCGCCTCCGAAAGTCCATATCCGTTTTCCATCTATTTCATATATTTCACCGCGCATCAGATGAATCACATTTTTTCTGATAAAATGCACCTTTCCCCCATTCCATTCCAAGGCTTCATATTGATTCAGCTTTTCAAAATTCTCATGGTTTCCGTCACAAAACAGAACTGTATACTCCTGCTCCGCCAGATAATCAAAAAACTTTTCCTCCGACCAATAGCGCCCTTTAAAAAATCCTATTCCGAAATCCCCGGTAACGATAATGGTGTCCCCAGGTTTTAAAAAGCCGGTAATGCAGATATCCCACAGCATTTGATTACCATGTGTGTCTCCTGTCACATAATACATTTGTCCACTTCTCCAATCAATACTCTCTTTCCCTCAAAGGCAAAACCATACTTTCTGATATTCTCTTTTGCAAAACCAATCGCCTCAAGCTCCGCTACATAATTCTTCTCCTCAATCTGCTCAAGCGCTTCCTGCGCTGTTTCCCGCAATTCCTTTTTGCTCTCCGGATCGTGTACCTTGAACTCCAGAATAAAGGCGTCTCTTTTACTTCCTGCATTGTTATCCGCGTCCAAACCATTTTGCCGTTTCGGATAAATCATCACATCATATCGTCCAAAACCGCTCTCTCTATTGGATCGCACCTGATAATCCTTTGACATATCCACCATGAGTCCTAACACGAAGCCATGATAGAAGCGCTCTGGTTCCGCTTCTACCGCCATCAGTATATAAAGCCTGTTTAACCTTATAAAACATATATTCCCTGATACTACACTCTGTTTGCTATTATAACATCGACAGTTATGACAGTACTGATACTTTTAATATATTTTATCCTAAACTCTACTTTCCGATTAAAAGCCTGAAATTAATCCTGCATCATATTGTGAAATAACAATGGCATCTGCAATATTTGTTTCACCATCTTTATTCACATCTCCTGCCATAATCTCTTTACTGTCAAATTCCACCAGCTGCGCATCATACTGGTAAATTTTAAGTGCATCTGCAATATCAATATTTCCATCGCCATTGACATCACCATAAGTAACCGCTTCCTTTATCTTGTAATTTTTGGTAATTGTTCCTTTATAATTTCCTTTTCCTGTGATGGTTACCGTGGCTGTACCGATATCAATATTATTAGCATAAGATAACTCATCATCAAGTCTTGGTACTAATTCTGTACATGGATTAAACATAACCTTCAGCTTTTGTGATGTTTGCGCTCCTGTATAGTCGGCATCCTGGAGGTTTGTGATGGTACTTAACGTAATATCTTTGACCGGTTCTGTCTCAACGGTCACATCACCACTGGCAACCACCTCAATACTAAAGGTACATGTTTTTCCACTGTCTGTTGTACACCTTACGGTTACCAATCCATTTGACTTTGCTGTTACAACATTCTGTTCATCGATATCTACAATATTTTTATTACCAATAATCCATGACACCTTATCTGTTGAATTTTCCGGTGCAAAAATAGGATATAGTTTCATCGTTGTTCCCTGTAACATGGTATAACTGTCATGTGCAAATTTAACACTGGTTGAAGAAATTTTATCATACAGTGTGTATGAGTGTCCGTTATTGACGGCACAATTATAAGCTGAGGTATCTGTCATGCATTGAGTATTGACTTTTGGACTATTTAAAAATATGTCAGTAGGTATGGTAACCTGTCCCACATTGACTTTCGTTAGATCCGGACATTCTGCAAAAGCTGTGTTTGAATAATCATTCCTTGAAATGATAGTTCCAATCTGATTGTCCCCAACTCGTCGCTGTCTCCGGTATCTCAATACTTGTTATTCCTGATCCTGAAAATGCACTATATCCAACAGTTTCCAGTTTATTTCCCAATTGAATCTCTGTCATTTTTTTACAATTCCAAAAACACTCAAAACCAACTTCATATAAATCTGATTTCACCTGAAAGTTTTCTATATTACTATCATTATAAAATGCACGATCTTTTACATATCCAGTTTTCTTCCCCAACATTACTTTCTTTAATTTGGGACAGTCTGTAAATGCATATTCTGGTATCGTTTCTTATTTTATGATTACATTTTCAAGATTTTCACACTCCGCAAAGGCTGCATTAGTATAATCACTCCTTGCTCCGCTTGGCAAGTGATAATTCCAATCTGATTGTCCCCAACTTGTCACCGTCTCCGGTATATGCACCACCCCAATATTTTGATTATCATAGAACGCCTTATTCTCAATCGTCGTTACCGTCATTCCTTCAATCTCTTCCGGAATAGAAATCTCCTCCTCCAGACCTGCATAAGCAGCGATTCCCACTGTTCCATCATTATGCTTCACATATGTCCAGAACCCAGATGTATACTACATATCCGCTGCCAGTACCTTTATAGTTCCTGGTATGTTTTCTCCAATATTCACGGGTACAGATGTCAGCGTCATGGCAGCCATGGACAGACCCTGACAGACAGCATCCCAATAAGGCATCACCTCGGCAGTGGTCTCCAGTTCTCCCAAGACGCGCAAATCCAAAAATGCTTCATTCATAATGACCACAATATTGGGATATTCTACATTTTGATTCTCTCCTGAAGCCTTCGAAGTCTCACTCTTCTTGCTCAAATGTTTGCACAGACTCCCCCCATAAACTCTGGGAAATCGAACCAGGTAGTGGTTGGCTGTTCCCATGATTCCAATGAACAGATTTCCACAGCTGATAGCAAAGCCCACACTTCCCAATGGAATATAAAATAACCAGTAAAGCATCACTGCCAGACCCTCTTTTCTATTCATCCTAACATGAGACCAAGAGGGATTGAAATAACTGATAATATGCGGTGAATGACTTATAATAATAAACTGACAATCATCTAACAACTGACTAAGGAATTGTTCATTAATTACTTTTAACACTCCGCCGCCTGCAATACCATAGATGAAAGCATTGCAGACGGCAAAGTGAAAAGTGAATTATGAACAGTTCTTAATAATTTGTATATATGCTTAAAACAGCCCAAGATGTGCAGAGTTCTCTGGCTCTTCAATCACTATCAACTTTCATGTATCTTAACAACTTACTCAATGCTGTAAGCTTCATTTTTATATTAATATTATTTTCACTGGCAAGTTTCTTTATCCATGTGGTATCTTCGTCTCTATAGGGCTCCTTAAAAAATCTTTTGACAAACTTTGTTACCTGACTCTTGAAAGACCAATTCAAATTCGAGGACGAATTGATTGAATGAAAGTCCTTCACCGTTTGATTTTCATCTGCCATACCGACCAAGTATCTCAGAATTAATACATCTGCAAAGGTAAATGGCATAATATCATCTTCAAACTGCAGCAACGACATATATGGTCCACCTTGTTTCGTATCATCTGTCACTAACGAATACGCACCAATTGTCTGAGCCAATGATATCGCATATATTTCACCCAAATCTCCTGTACCATACAGATTCTTGTTTTTATTCACATTATACTCAAAAATTTTATATACCTGCAATTCCATTAGCTTTTGGCTCGTATATAATTCAATCTTCCCCGTATCAATATCTGAATCAACCTGATCAAGCACATCCTGACCATGATTTTCTAACTCAACATCACGAATCTGTTCATAGATAAATAAGCCATCAGCAAAGAATTCAAACAATATATTCTGAAGACCTGCCTTATAGAAATGAATTATAGCATTTGTACCTAAAGAGGCTCTCAATCGTCTAAACCTCCTATCAAATCATCCAAATCATCATCGTCATCATCAGAATGTTCAACAATCTTATCGCTAACATCTTCTATGCCGAGCTGATAGCAAGCCAAAACCCTTTCCAAAGTCTCCTTCGGTATTGCATTATGATTGTAGTTATAAATAGCATAATCAATATACTCATATGGTATATCAATCTCATTACTGGGTACATTCAGTCTTGCATTTCCACCCACACTTCGAAGCAGATTACCAACTCTCTTTTCAATTCTTTCATTATCAAGGCGAATCTTTTGATTTGCATCAATAACATCCAGACTTTCCAATCGGTTCAATGCCATATCAAAGCTAACACTAAACTCTGACATGATTCTGGCAATGTCCATTGAGGACAATCCCTTTTCATGAAAATTCTGTATTTCCAAATCAATAAAACGATCAACATCGTCAGAAGGCATCAATAGACATGCGGCAAAATAATTTGCTTCCTGCTCTTTTTCGTCTGTACTTCTTCCATTAATTGTTACATTATCATCAATAAAAGAATTCTCATCCTCTAAATGCAAAATAACATGACCGATTTCATGGGCAAGTGTAAAAACCTCTCTGGATAATCTGCTGCAGCTATTCGTAAAAATCACGATATCATTATCTTTTTTTACAGAGAATCCAAGATCGGAATTCTCCCCAAGAGGGTATCTCAATAACTTATATCCCAATCTCTCACATTCCTTGAACAAATCAATGATTCCATATCTGCCGATTTTACACTTTACTCTAAAGGAATCCGCCTTTATGCGAATCTCTCTCTTTCTACTGTCTTGCATTCACGCACCTCCTAAATCATATCCTTGTGCTGAAGTTTTGCACACATATGCTTATTAGCATAAAACAAATCAAGCATATCAAATATCTTTTTAGAAGATCCGTTTTCTTCTCCGGCTCTATATGCCACTACCGGAGTCTCATCAAGCACTCTTGTGATATCTCCTACGGTCACGTCAAGAACCTCTGCTACTTTAGAAAGAATATCCAATGTAATACTATTAACCCCACTCTCAATTCTCGCATATTTCTGTCTGCTGACTCCAATTTGATCAGCGATCTGCTCCTGAGTGAAATTTCTCGCGCTTCTTAATGCCTTTATACGGCTGCCTAACATTTTATTCATGATCATCCCTCCATTTTTGCATACTATTATTCTATCACAAAAATGGATAATGTCAATCAATGTGTTATATTTTTATAACATCAACGGTTATGAATGTTACTATTATTCTCATTTTTCAGAAATTTTCCAACAAAACCGGCATCATCAGTATTTTTATCCCTTCCATTTTATCTGAATACCATATTCTGCGCGATATGTGACAGGTACGTTTTTATTCTGAATAATACTGTCACTCATTTATTTTTTCTTAATCAAGCTTCCATACTTTCTTCTCACGGATATTCTACATCAAAAAACACCCGCTAACAGCTTCTGTACTTCTACAAAACTGCTTAGCGAGTGTCCTATATTAAAAAAGATAGCTCTTAGGAACTGTTTAGAAATAGCCTTCCTGCTCTGTTCCTATCAGCACCTTTTTTCCCTCAAAGGCAAAACCATACTTTCTGATATTCTCTTTTGCAAAACCCATTGCCTCAAGCTCCGCCGCATAATTCTTTCGTTCAATCTGCTCAAGCGCTTCCTGCACTGTTTCCCGCAATTCCTTTTTGCTCTCCGGATTGTGTACCTTGAACTCCAGAATAAAAGCGTCTCTTTTACTTCCTGCATTGTTATCCGCGTCCAAACCATTCTGCCGTTTCGGATAAATCATCACATCATATCGTCCAAAACCGCTCTCTCTATTGAGCGCACCTGATAATCCTTTGACATATCCACCATGAGTCCTAACACAAAGCCATGATAGAACCGTTCCGGTTCCGCTTCTTCCCGTCCTTTTCCTGTATCAAAGTAA
>CACXFV010000095.1 GCA_902767015.1 uncultured Lachnospiraceae bacterium
ATAGCCTCGGTATCCATGAGCATGGATGCGATAACCGCTTTTTCCGCCTCCATGTTGTTGGGCATCGTTTTTCTAATCAATGCTTCGTCCATATTTTCCCTCCATTTTGCTTAAGCAAATTCTCTTTGGCCGCCACTACTTATCCTGCAGAATTTTTCAAATAGATAAAGGTAACCATTAAGACACGTGATTCGCAAAATGTACTATGCTCCTGTCACCTTTACCTTTAACTCCGCCGTAACCTGCGGATGTAGCTTTACCTTCACCATATGAGTGCCAAGTGTCTTAATCGGCTCGGTAAGCACCAGCTTTTTCTTGTCAATGTCAATCTTCTGCTGTTTCTTCACTTCTTCTGCCACTTCCTTTGCCGATATGGAGCCGAATACCTTGTCCCCTGCTCCCGTCTTAATCCTGACCACAATCTCCATGTCTGCAATCTTTTCAGCAAGTTCTTTGGCATTATCTAACTTCTCTTTTTCTATCTTTTCTTTATTCGCATTCTGAAGCTTTAAATCATTAAGATTAGTGGCATTCGCCTCTACCCCCAGCTTCTTCTTCAAAATAAAATTTCTCGCATATCCTTCATTTACCTTGACAATCTCACCCTTTTTACCCAGTGTTTTGACATCCTGCAATAATATAACTTCCATAAATACCTCCGCTTCTATACTTCTTTTGCCTCAAGCATACCGATGACGGTATCCTTTACAATTTGTTTCGCCTCATTTAATGATACATTTTCAAGCTGTGCCCCTGCTGTATCCAAGTGACCACCGCCTCCAAGTCTCTCCATAATCAACTGTACACTCAAATCTCCCATAGAACGTGCACTGATGTAAATCTTAGAATTGTGCTCTGTCAGTACAAATGAAGCCCTTATACCACGTATATTTAATAATTCATTTGCCGCCTGCGCTCCCACTACCGTCGGACTGTCAAGTCCCTCGGAAGGACAGATGGAGATGGCATATTTTTCCTCAAATACCTCTGCGCTTGAGATGGCTTTTGCCTTTGCCTTGAAATCATCCATGGAATCCCTGAATAATTGACGCACCCTCACAACATCTGCACCGCATTTCCGCAAAAATGCAGCCGCCTCAAAGGTTCTCACGCCCGTATTTTTTGTAAAATTATTCGTATCTACCATGATTCCGGCATACATCGCCTCTGCCTCGGAATTTCTTATCTTGATTCCATCATAGAAATATTGAAGAATCTCAGCCACCATTTCTGATGCCGAAGAGGCGTATGGCTCGATATATGACAGAGACGCATTCTCGATAATATCACTGCTTCGGCGGTGATGGTCAAGTACGACAACATCCTTTGTCTTTGAAAGTATCTCCGGACACTCAACATAACTCGGCCTGCTTACGTCCACCACTACAATGGCTGTGTTAATATCAATCAGCTCCTTGGCCCCATCACTGTCAACAAATATATCTTCATATTCCTCGTCCGCCTTGAGAATATCAAGCATCGGTCTTATAGAGGAGGTTATCTCATTAATGACGATATACGCCTGCTTGTTGATGGTTCTTGCTGCCCTGAAGACACCTATCGCGGAACCAAGAGAATCAATGTCCCCAATCTTGTGTCCCATAATAATTACTTTATCTTTTGACTCAAGCAATTCCCTCAGCGCATGGGCTTTGACACGAGCCTTCACCCTGGTATTCTTCTCTACCTGTTTTGACTTTCCGCCATAGAAATATATCTTCTCCCCATCCTTTACGACAGCCTGATCGCCGCCTCTTCCCAATGCCAGATCAATGGCAATTCTGGAATATTCGCAATTCTGTGTATACTCATCGCCGCCAACACCAAGACCGATACTGATGGTAACCGCCATCTCATTACCGATATTAACCGTCTTTACCTCGTCTAATATCGAAAACTTATTACTTTGTAGTGCTGCTACATATTTTTGCTTGATGGCTATAAAATATTTATCCTTTTCAAGCTTTCTGACCACTGCATTGTATGTTGCAAAATACTTATTAATCTTTCTGTCTATCAGTGCGATTAAAAGTGACCTTCTGACATCCTCCACGCTTTGAAGCGCATCATCATAGTTATCAAGATAAATCAGTCCCGCCACCATTCTCTGCTCAACATTTTCCTTGCCAAGACGCCTAAGCTCCGTCTCATCAAACATATACATCGCTATGAGGTACTCCTCATCCGCCTGACTGTCATCGACGACAACCGGAACCTTTGCAAAATCTATCCTGTAAAACATATCTTCATGGTTAATATAAGCAGAAGGTCTTGTCTGGGTATCGCTAAAATCGATATCTTCCTGTTTGATATCCGGAAAGATATCATAAATCTTTTTCAGTCCGGCATGCCCTGTGATATCTTCAAGTGCTGCATTGCACCACAGTAATTTCCCATCACTGTCAATCAGACCGTACGGAAGTTCGATTCCCTTAATCAATTCTTTCTGCACCTGGGAGTAATCTGCAGCAAAATCCACTAATTCCTTGACATATTTTCTTTTTTCAAAAAAATAAAGACTGACGGAAACAATCACATAGACCAAAAAGGCAGCCGACAAAATAAAAGAAAGCTTCCTGTCATCAAACCATGTATAACATACCAGCGGAATAAATACGACAGCAAAATATATCGGCATTTTGAGATAAAAAGCCGTATGACCCCGCAATCTTGCATGCATCAGACTATAGCTGCCACTAATCTTTCCTACCGTTCTCACATCCGGTCTTCTGTCTTTATGCCTTTCATTCTTTTTGCCATCCGGCGTTTCTTCTTTTTCTACACTTTTTTTATGATTTTTCTTCTCTGTTTTAATTCTGTCTTCCTTAAGCTCAGCCATGACTTACCTCACATTCTTTATTCCTGTCGGGAATATTTCCATTGCGGGATTCGCTGATGGTAATGCCTTGCGGCACATATATTCAATATAACAGTTCTGACACATCATTCACGGCAAAACTGTCATCATTGTATCAAAGTATACCATAATTAATCTATATTTACAAGTTTACGATTTTTTAGCTGTCACAATGCAAAAATTATATACCTCGGAAATACTATCGTACCCCCGAGGTCTCATCAAACTTCTAAATATACCGCCACAGGCGGCACAAAAACACTACTAAAGAATAATTCCATAAACATTCTTTGATATGAAAATTTCTCAAAGTGAAACTTTTCACATTCTAGTACAACGAATAATTAATAACTGATAGTTTGGGTGAGGGTGCTGTTTCGAGAGTGCAGGTTAAAAAACGTAGGCGTAGTGG
>CACXFV010000096.1 GCA_902767015.1 uncultured Lachnospiraceae bacterium
CCTCATCTGATATTGTAATGATATAAGGTAATGCTGGCATAATTGACCTCCATGAATTTTATTGATTAAGTCTATTATACCAAATATTGAAACTATCAACAACTTAATTTTTACTATACTAGTTTATATTAAGAAGATGGTATTCTTGCTCTGTTAGAATACAAGAAAGAAAAAATGATGGGTGAGTGATAAGAGGGTGATAAGGGGGATGAGTTTTCTTAAGAAATATTAGCATAGAAAAGTTCGAGAAATCGAAAATGACGTTGAAAAATCGAAGCGTATATGATAGAATATTATGAGTAAATTTGCCTGTTGAAGTTATATGTGATGGAGGTTTTTTATGGCAGAAGAACGCATTAAAGTTAACTATAAACCTTTATGGAAAATGCTAATTGACAAAGATATATCAAAAGGTGATTTGCGTAGACATACAAAAATTGCGGCAAGCACATTTACAAAGATGGCAAATAACGAAAATGTGTCTTTGGATGTTTTGGCTCGTATATGTGTAGCATTAGAATGTGGACTAGACGATATTGTGGAAATAGAAAAATAGATAATTTGAAGGTGGTGAGAAAATGCCAAAGATAATGGAAATAGTAGCAAAAGAGACAAAAGGGATTAGCTATAATACATATAAATATAGTTTTGATTCTATTGGGCTACCATCAATTGATTATGATGATGATTCCTCAAAAATAATGAAATGGCAGGATTGTGCAGAGACAGTTAAACATATTAGATCGGTTGATTTAAAACCTCTTGCAGATAGAATAGTTGGCGAACCACCACTAATAAACTATTTTCTAGATGGATCACGCCATGTGTTTAAAGTAGATGATATAGCATACAATAAGCAGGTGTTCCCAGTGGTTGCTGGGCAGATTGGCGTGGGATGTTGTAAGCGTGTAGATAGAAGAATGTATCCTGAAGCATTTTATAGAGAGTTAGTTTTAGCGTTGCCTGATAAGAGTCATGCAGATGGGTGGGATGATGTAGCATATTATGCAGCAACGGTAAAAAAATTAAATGAAAGCGAAGAGTTGAAGAAGTTGAATTTAAGTTTTTCGGCGATTATTCCTTATCCAACATCCAAAGGTGGGGCACCTGAGGCTAAATTGGAAGATAGAGGAATAGGCGTGATTCAGGATTATATGATTGAATCTGAAAAGCGTATGGTAGCTGAACTTGTAAAGAAAAAACTGTTGGGACAGGACAGTTATTTGTTGAAAGATGGTTCATTAGAATATAAAGTAATGAAAACTGGAAGGGAAGATTTAAGGACTTTACAGAAAATCAAACATAACTATAACTGGGTTATTGGTGTATCAAAATCTTTTAATCCGGAGAGTTGTCTGGACCATACAGGTAAACCAAATTCGAAATATATAACAGAATTACCAGTTTTTCATAGAACACCTGTTGCAAGATTTGAAAATCGAGATTTTTTGGGAGATGTTCAGTTTGGAGTATGGTATATAAGAATAAGGGATAAATCAAGGACACAAACGCCATTTGACGGTGTGGTAAAAGTGGAAAAGATTATGATGGATGAGGAACTAGAAAATGGTATAGACAGTGATGTGATTGGATTCAGGATAGTTATTTAAAGAAAACTGGAGATGAAGCGGAAGAAGATAGTGTTGCGTTTGTTATGTTTAACGTAAAAGGAAAGGACTTGTTGGCTATAGACCAACCAAATGACTTTATGGATGAAAAAAATCCTGAAAAAGCCAAAAAGGAAACTTTCGAGCAATATGAAAAATTGGGGTTATCAACAGAACCTTTCAAAAATGTCCATTATTATTATCCATATAGCGACAGCAAAAATGGGCAAATCAAGATGTAGGAATGAAGCCGTTGCAGAGGCATTTCATTATATGCATATTATTGAATCATGGGGAACAGGAATTCCAAGGCTATATAATAGGTGTGCTGAATATGGTTTGCCAGAGCCTTTATTTGAAGAGTTTGGCGATGGAATTAAGGTTACGATGTTTAGAAAAGTGCAAAATGATGTTAAACAGGTTGATATAGATGAAGTTCATGAAAAAATAGAATCAGAAAATGAGGAATTAAAGCATTCGTTTGTATCAATAGGTTTGAATATAAAAGAGTATGCAAGATTAATGGAGTTTTTGAGTGAGCCAAGGACAAGACAAGAAATACAAGAATTTTGTGGGTATAAGTCAAGAGATTATCTTAGAAAGAATAATCTTGCTCCGTTGATAGAAGCAGGAACTGTAGATATGACAATACCGGAGAAACCACAAAGCTCAAAACAGAAATATGTGAAGCATACAAAACGGTAATGCCATAAAACTTGCGATTAAGTTATAGTTTACCGTGTAAGTATGCGCAAGTGTGTGCAAGTGGTATGCAAGTATAGATATGGCTTTCTGCTGATGAAAAAATAAGCAGTACAGTTGGTCCAAGTCAGTCCAAGATACAGAAAAGAGATGAAAGATTATGGTTTTAACAGAAGTACAGGCAAAATTATTTTATGATTTGTGGATTCCGCTATTAGACTTTGTTAACCGAAAGTATAAGTTGCGCAAGGAATTTTATGGAATGGATTCTTCCAAAGGATTGCCGTTGGATGTGGTAAGAATAATTAGCGAAAAACTTTGGAAAGATACATCGGTTATTGATGAATATATATCAAAAAATAAACAGAATATGAGCGAGGAACACATTTCTATCGTAAGAAGATGGAAAAAAGTAGTACATGGAAAATTTGTGGTAGAAAGACATCTGAAAAACGGTTCGATTCTGATATCCTGCGATGAAGACGGAAGTGTATATAGAGTGCGAGGGATATATTCCAGTTGGAGAGAAATGATGGGAAGATTGCCAATGCCTCAGATTGTGGAGACATCTCTTATCCCTTTTCAGAATGTAATTATCCATGATGGAATTGTAATGCCATATGGAGTTTGTCTTGGGAAAAATATGGCGGATCAGGCAAAGTATATGTACATGAATGCGAAGGAGCATAAACGAATAATAGAGTGCATATGAGAAAGACAGATAAAATGAAGGTGAAATTACAGGAAGTACTGGAGGCACTCGAAGGTGCCGGAATGGAAATTGAATATTATTATGACACCAAGACGCAAGAAATTTTAATGGTGTATGACGGTATGGTTAATGGTGAGTATAATCCGGAGCTTATGGAAGAATTAAGCGAGGGATTTGTTGAGGATTTCATTCCGTTGCCCGGACAGTATGAGATAAATGAGTATCGTATGATGGAAAGATTTATTTATGAATTACCGGCGGGAAGAAACCAAGATGTTCTGGAGCAGGCAATCAGAGGAAAAGGAGCCTTTCGTAGATTTAAGGACCGCTTATTTGATTTAGGAATGGAAGAAAAGTGGTACAAATATAGAGATGCCTGTTACGAGAAGATTGCAAGAGAATGGTGTGTAAAATATGGGATTACGGTAGAATCTTAGAATCTCATTGGAGGATACGATATGTTATTAAAAGAGCATTTAGAAGAATATACAAAAGAACAGTTGTTGGATCAGGCGAGAAGTTTTGAATTAAGAAAATGTTCAGGACTTCGTAAAGCTGCACTCATAGAACGGATTCTTGAATGTTTCTGTGCAGAG
>CACXFV010000097.1 GCA_902767015.1 uncultured Lachnospiraceae bacterium
AAATGGCGCCACCTATTCTTACCATTGCTTCCTGTACAAAGAGAGCAGGAGTAGCGGCATATTTTATCGATTTTATCTTGAATACCGGTGCTGCCGGTTAACGCTTTACAATATACAAAAAGCTGACATATTATTTCATGTCAGCTTTTTTATATATTACACTTAATATTGAAAAATCACAGTTGCTATTTCAAAATCACAATAGTTATTTTAAAATTACAATTGCATTCGGCGGAAGTACAATGGTATCTTCTACCTGATATGGCTGTGTTTCCCCTACCGTCAGGATTCCCTGAATACATTCATATCCGTTATTAGCTCTTGATAATTCCACTGCTTTGGTATCCGTTTTGCTTGTATTGATCAGTATGATAATCTTACTGTCATTGTATGTCTTTGACATTGCACAAATCTTTTCATCCGTTACCTCATCAAGAATCTCTATCTTTCCTCTGGCAATCTCCGGGAAGATATTTCTCAACTGCATGGCATGTTTTACATAAGAAAGGATTGACTTGTCATCTTTTAACTGTTCCTCTACTGACGCAAAGTTATTAATCACATATTCCTTTGTCATATTCGTAGGGCCTTTACATTCTCCTGTCTTATCTGTTGACGACCATATCATTGGTGAACGCTTATTCTCATCTGCACCTGAACCGCCAAGACCAATCTCATCACCATAATAAATGAAGGTGGAACCATTCATCATACTCAACAATCCGTGTGCAAATTTAATTTTATTTTCATCGTATCCCAGATAACTGGCAGGTCTGTCTAAATCATGGTTGCTGATAAATGGTGCCTGAATCGAATTCTCTGAATAGGAACTTACTTTTTCCTGTGTCTTCATAAGATTCTTGGCAAAATAAAGTCCACTATAGGTTGGATCTCCGCCATGCGCCGTAAGTGCTATATTGCCATCATAACTGGCATAGCTGAAGTCAAAAGCACTCTCTATTCCGCTTTCCAGATATCTGTCATAATCTGCCGTCCATGTTTCTGCTACGATATAGGCATCCGGATTGACACTCTTTACATAATTATTAAACCATGTCAGTACCTCAACGTTCTTCTCCGGCTGTCCTGAAAAATATTCTTTTGCCGCATCTAATCGGAAGCCGCCAACCCCCATATCCAGCCAGAACTTTGCAATCTGCTCAAATTCTGCTCTTACATCCGGATTGTCCAAATTGATATCCGGCATCTGCTGTGAAAACTGTCCTTCGTAATAATAGTTTGACTTTCCTGCTTTATAATAATTGCCTGCTGTCTCTCCCTTGACGAAGGTATAATAATCTACGTATTTACATTCCGAAGCATCGGGTTCTTTGTCATCCGGAAGCTCTGCGAGATAATCTCTCGCTGTCTTAAACCACTCATTGGCAATAGAGGAATGATTCATTACCAGATCAATAATAATCTTAATGCCTCTCTTGTCACATTCTTCTATCAACTGTTTAAAATCATCAAGGGTTCCATAGGCTGAATCAATATCCATGTAGTTGACCACATCATACTTGTGATAAGACGGAGACGGATTGATTGGCATCAGCCAGATACCGTTACAGCCCAAATCTGTATCTGTATCCGGATTACCGTCATTAATATAATCAAGCTTACTGATTAATCCCTGAATGTCACCCATGCCATCCCCATCACTGTCACAGAAAGAGGCAACAAATATCTCATAATAATTCCTGTTTTTATCCTCAATCACATTCAAAGTGGTCTGAATATTCGCCGGAACTTCCTGTCCTTCAATTTTCAGCTCGGTGGTCGTCTCCTCCTGTACCGTTGGCTGCTCCGTCACATTTTCACTATTGCCTGCCGTTGTACCACTGTTGCTGGCACTGCTCTTGCCACATCCCGTAACCAAAACAGACACAGCAAGCAACGAGGCAACCAGACTTGCATTTAATCTCCGTATTATTTTCTTTCTCACGTAAAATCCTCCTCATTTTTAATATTTTGATGTTTTACCAATGAATTTTGTTTTATATGTCCTGTCTGATACAAGCATGTACACCATAAACATGACATCTGCCACTTTTTCAAATATAATAAATGTCAGCATTGCACTCTCAATGGTCATGGAAATATATTCACATATCACACACAATGCCGCTATCTTCCAAATCAGGGTCATTCGTTTAACCTGAAAATTACTGTTTTGTCCCTGCAGTGCCGTGAGTACCTGTATGTACAGAACCATAACCAGCAACATT
This sequence comes from uncultured Lachnospiraceae bacterium, assembly GCA_902767015.1. Lineage (GTDB taxonomy): Bacteria > Bacillota > Clostridia > Lachnospirales > Lachnospiraceae > Bovifimicola. The sequence goes on from CACXFV010000097.1 coordinate 2,229, forward strand.
CCCATATCTTTAAAAATGCTGATACACACAGAAGCTGCCTCCGGCATTCGCTGCAGATACCCATACATATCAAGCATATATGCTGCATAAGAAACCACAAACATAACAATGGCAGCTACGATACCATACCGAATGGCATTTACCATATTCTCATGATTCCTTTGCGCTATCTTGGAACTGATATTCCTGCTGCTTATTATCGTTTTATTTGCTTTTGCTTTATTAGTTTTATAGGACTTCGACACAACAACTTTTTTACTGTTTCCTCTACTGCCACTCTTACCTCCTGCCCTGCCACTGTTCTCTTTTGCGGGAACTTTTTTACTGCCTGAATATTCGCCATGAACATCTGCATTTTTTCCAATTCTGTAAAAACCATACACAAGTATTCCATAGCCAATAAAATCAGGCAGTAAATCAAGCTTAATCATCCCATCGGGACTAATGACATAATCAAAGGTAATAAGGAGCATCCCTATTATCATTTTAATCATAAATATTAGTTTCTGCTATTTCCCATCAATTTCAGCAATCTTAAGAATAAGTTAATGAAGTCAAGGTATAACTCCATACCACAGTAGATGGCAAGCACATTGACATCCTCCATCGTTGCGGCAGCTGCCATTCTCTTCATCTTCTGTGTATCATATGCTGTCAATCCTACAAATATTGCCACTACCAGATAATCCATCATCAACTCCATTCCGCCACTGTGGAGGAATATGCCATTGATAAAGGTTACTAAAAGTGCCCCCAGCAACAGCATGGTACATAAACTTCCGATACCGGACAAATCCTTCTTTGTCACGGCACCGATGCCCGCCATCACACCAAATAACAGCGCAGTAATGAAAAACACCTCCTGAATGGAACCTAAATCAAATGCATAAAAGATTGCCGATAAGGTGACACCATTAATAATTGTATAGCCCATATATAAGGCACCTGCAATCGCTGCCTTTCTCTTCGAAATGGCAATCTGCGTACCAATTACCAATACAATCTCAACGATGGCCAATGCAACAAAGCTATCCATGGCGGATACAAAGAACGATCTATTTACTGCCGTGATAGTAGCAGCGAAAGCTGTTACAAGCAATGACACCAGCATCACAATAAATGAGCGGGTGATTACCTTTGATGAAATCAATTCATTGCTATAACTGCCGGCATAGTAGCGTGTACCATTATCATAATGATAGTTCTGATAACCGCCATTATTGTAACCACCGTTGTTATAGCCGCCATCATTGTAAGCGCTGTTATTGTAGCCGCCATTATTATAGCCACCATTGTTATAGCCACCATTGTTATAGCCA
>CACXFV010000098.1 GCA_902767015.1 uncultured Lachnospiraceae bacterium
GTTTAACGAAAAGATATGTGCACAAATATGTTATACGCATGTATCAGTTAATAAGGAGCAAAATGGAAATAATGACGACAAAAGAGATATTAAATTTGATGAATTGGTTAAGAGAACATGAAATACTAATTGATAGCATGAATATGATAAGGATATAATATTATGGCCCAGAAATATAATTATCATGAACAGGTGAATATTAATAACAATAAAAAACTAAGAACAATGTTAAAGGAATTACCCGCTTTTTGTATGATGTTTTTCAGAGGGATTGAGCCAAATACCTCATCAAGGACTCGTATTGCATATGCCTATGATTTAGGTATTTTCTTTAACTTTATTAAAGACAGTAATCCTATCTATGCCAATACAGCAATAAAAGACTTTACTATTGATATTTTAGACAAAATTACTGTTACTGATGTTGAAGAATATCTTGATTATTTAAAGGTATATTCTAAAAACGATTCTGAACATATTAACAAAGAAACAGGAATTAAGAGGAAACTTTCCTCTTTAAAATCCTTTTATAACTATTTTTTTAATAATGAACTGATAAAGGATAATCCTCCTGCTAAAGTTAAAGTTCCGAAACTTCATGAAAAAGAAATTATCAGGTTAGATTCTGATGAAGTTGCCCGACTGCTTGATGAAGCAGAATCCGGAGAGAAACTCACTGAACACCAAAAGGCATTTCATGAAAAAACTAAATTAAGAGATGTTGCTCTCTTGACACTGCTTTTAGGAACAGGTATTCGAGTCTCTGAATGTGTTGGCATCGATATAAAGGATATTGATTTCAAAAATTCAGGAATTAAGATAAGACGAAAAGGCGGTTATGAATCTGTTGTCTATTTTGGAGATGAAGTTGAACTGGCTCTTCTTGATTACATGGAACAACGTGAAAATATCATACCGGTTGTTGGGCATGAGGAAGCATTCTTTCTTTCGTTACAAAATAAACGAATGAGTGTGCGGTCTGTTGAAAATCTGGTAAAAAAATATTCCGGTCTGGTTACCTCATTAAAACACATTACACCACATAAACTCAGAAGTACCTACGGAACGACGCTATATAAAGAAACGGGCGATATCTATCTGGTTGCTGATGTACTTGGACATAAAGATGTCAACACTACACGAAAACATTATGCTGCGCTTGAAGAAGAACGCAGGCGCAATGCCAGAAATATTGTACATCTCCGTGAAACACCGAAAGATTAATCTTTTGGTGAAAAATCTAAGGGAACTTCTTCATAATAATATATAATTAAATAATTTCCAGATTGAATATTATCTGATGTGATATTATTAATCTTCTTCAACGAATGAATATATTCCTGTGTCGATACATCTGCAGGTTTATATTCGTTCGCTATACTCCAAAGACTATCTCCTTCTTCTATTAATATACTGGAATAAAGTCTGTCACTTGAAGTCCTTCTCTCACCGGCACTTGTCTTTAATGAATGTGAAAGAATAATGGTCATTGCCAGAAGTGCTACCACTGCTATCGATAAAACATAAAATCTGTTCGATAGAGTATTATGTCGTGTACGTGTATTCATCATAAAAATTCCTCCTTAATGTAATTTTATAATTTAGCAAGAAGCAAACATCTGTTCCTCGAATGTATGTTTGTATTATAAAGTAAGAACAAATGTTTGTCAAGCATCTTAACGAACATTTGTTTGATTTTTTTTACGATGTATGTTATAATTTATTCAGCAGTGATGTTATGTGCTAAATATGCCACTATTTCACAGATATTCTTCAGCCACAAATTTGCAGGCATAGTGCTTCGCACCTTTATTGCCTCTTTTCGCAGCTCTGTTGCTGCCTTCACAGTTGTCTGCAAAGCGTGTCATTATTTTATTTTATAAAATAGAAAGGTGATTTTTACATTATGGAATACGGAAAAATAACAAAAAAACAGCAGGAAATTCTGAATTATATAAAGGGTGAGATAATTAACAGAGGGTATCCCCCTACTGTCAGGGATATCTGTAATGCCGTGAATCTTAAATCTACTTCTTCTGTTCACTCACATTTAGAGACTTTGGAGCGGGAAGGATATATTATCAGAGATAAGACAAAACCACGTGCAATTGAGATTGTTGATGATTCGTTTAATTCTGCGCGATGTGAGATTGTAAATATTCCTGTGGTGGGAAGAGTAGCCGCCGGCGAACCGATACTGGCCGTTCAGAACATAGAGAATTATTTTCCTGTTCCGGCAGAATTTATCGGCAATAAAACTACTTTTATGCTCCATATAAAGGGAGAAAGTATGATTAATGCAGGTATCTATGACGGAGACAGTATATTGGTTGAAGAATGCAACACTGCCCGCAATGGAGAGATTATTGTTGCACTGGTGGATGATTCAGCCACCGTTAAGACTTTTTATAAAGAAAAGGGACACATCCGGTTGCAGCCGGAGAATGATAATATGAATCCTATTATTGTTGATAATTGCATGATTTTAGGAAAAGTAATCGGACTTTTCAGAACGATGAGATAGGATGCTGCAAAACATTACTATTCACAGATAACCTCCATCTGCGCCTGTGCTTTATATTCTCCGTTTGCATACATAATCAGGCGTTCTTTTTGGTGGATGTGTCTGTGAATAATAACGTATTTTTATAAATGCTTTTATATAAAATTTTCTTACGAAAAGTTTTCAATGGTTTTCTTATGAAAAGTTTTCATAAGTTTTCATAAGTTTTCTTATGAATAATTTTCTTGCGATAAAATTTGTTTCAATGAATCAATTTTACAGAGTGTCGATATCAATTGTATTGCCATCCTGCCATAATCTTTCCAAGTCATAAAACAGGCGGTCTTCTTGATTAAAGACATGTACAATAATATCACCATAGTCTAATAGTATCCAATTAGCTGTGGAATAACCTTCTATATGATTGGTGTGAACATTTTGCTTGGCAAGCTTTTCTGTCACATTGTCAACCATTGCCTGAACCTGACTTTTATTATTTCCACCGGCGATAATAAGATAATCCGCAAGAACAGTTACATTTGCAATGTCTATCACTCTGATATCAATACCAAGCTTTTCATCTATGGCTTTATAAATTGCTTTTACCTTTTCGATTGTATTCATTTCATAATCCTTTCTGAAAAAAGCTTATAAGATTTTAGCTTTTTCGGCTTTCAATCACGTTTCTATAATATTCAAGTGCATTCAGCGTATGGGCGTCAATTTTTTTATTCTTAGTCTTTAAATATTCCACTGTATCATTCATAATCGTAAAAACTGCTAAATCGATATCTTCAAATGCCATTTTCCGGATAACCGGCAGATTAGTCGCTTTACTTCTGTTTGGCTCAATATAATCAGCAACATAAATAATTTTCTCCAACATTGTCATGTCTCGTGAGCCTGTCGTGTGTTTCAATATAGAGTTAACAATCTCCATATCATCTATTCCGTATTTATCCATTGCGATAAATGCTCCAACCTTAGCATGCAGTAAATAAGGCTGTTCTTTTTCTGTTTCTGTGATACTGAGATTATGTTCTATACATTTTTTTAACTTTTTTTCATCAGACATACATTTTGCACAATCATGTAAGAGACCGGCAACCTCTGCTTTCTTAATATCCACTTCGTATTTCATGGCAAGACACATCGCAGTATAGGCAACACCAAGCGTGTGCTCATATCTGTCCTTGTCGAGTGTTGATTTCAAATCCTTCTTAATGTTCTTTAAATTTTTAACCATGTAATCGCCCTTCTTTCCCTATCTACTCATTAGTACATAATTCGATAATATCATACAAAAATCGTATATAGTACATTGTTTGCAGCTCGTATAGTCTGTTTTGTCATACCACATATAAGTCCATCAGCCATGTCATATGCAGTCTTTTATCATACCATATATAGTTTATTGCTCGTTATATAATTCTCGACATCAGGTGTAACAAGATATTTGATGGATTTTCTGTTATAAACACGTTCTCTTATAAGACTGGATGAAATGTTTACAAGAGGAGAATTGATATAATATATATTTGTGTTATATTTCATATTCAGATGTTCCACCACGGATTTGATTTTTTCATCACTGTTATCCCTGTCAGCCACCACAATCCTGCATCTTTGGAAAATCTTCTCCGGTTCATGCCATTGTTCCAGATAAAACAATGAATCAGCGCCGATAATAAAATGCAAGTCCCAATCCGGTTGCTGCTCTTTTAATAATCGTAAAGTATCTGAAGTATATATATATCCATCACGTTGTATTTCAAAATTAGAATAAACAAAATTTTCATTATTGTCAATAGAAAGCTTTACCATATCCGAGCGGGTGCGAAAATCCGTTATTCTTTTAATACTTTTATGGGGCGGATTGCCGGAGGGCATAAAAATAACCTTGTCAAGCTCAAGCTCTGACAATGCCGATTCAGCAATGATTAGATGTCCTATATGAATAGGATCAAAGGTTCCTCCTATGATTCCGATTTTGTGTAAATGCTCCATTTGATATACCCTCTATCACTGAATTTTAGGATTTTTCTTTGAAGGTCTGTATAAAACAATCTTTCTGCCCATGACATGTATAATCTCAGAATTTGTTCTGGCAGCAAGCGTTTCCGCTAAATGCTTTGGTTCATCCGGGCAATTTTTAAGTACCGAAATTTTGATTAACTCTCTTGCCTCTAAGGCTTCATCAATCCCTTTGGTAAATTCAGGAGTAATATCACTTTTCCCAATCTGGTAGATTGGCTGAATTGTACTGGCAAGACTTCTTAAATGTGCACGCTGTTTACTTGTCATAGTTTCCTCCGAAATATATTTATATTTGTTTATTAGAAATATCACAGAAAATCATTATTTATAATAATCAAATTCATGTCCGTAAATTTTTACAGTATCTCCGTCCTTAATACCAAGCTCTTCCAATGTTTTAAGAATACCATTGTCACGCATAAAGTTCTGAAAAAACATAAAGCCTTTCTCCGCTTCAAGATTAGTATATCCAAGCATTCTCTCAATTCTTGGTCCCTCAATAGAATATACACCCTCGGCTATCTTTTCAACTGTAAAAGGTTCATTTGGATTATCAGTGAACATATCAGGAAAATATTCCTGTTCAAATACAATTGGTGAACTATCCATTTTTTTCAATAAATCGTTGACATAATACAACAATTCCTTAAGTCCTTTGCCACTGACTGCAGAGATAGGAAATACTTTTATCCCCTTTGGTTCAAATTCTGCTCTTATTAGTTCAATAGGGCTATCCTCTTCTGAATAAATGGCATCAATTTTATTTGCTGCAATGACCTGCGGCCGCTTTAAGAGTTCAGGATTGTATGCCTCAAGCTCACAATTAATTTTATTGATATCATCAATCGGATCTCTTCCTTCTATAGAGGCAGCATCTACGATATGAATGATAACCTTGGTTCTTTCAATATGCCTCAAAAATTCATGCCCAAGTCCAACACCTTCTGCTGCACCTTCAATTAATCCGGGAATATCAGCGATAACAAACCCTTCTGAACCATCAAGGTCAACAACACCAAGATTTGGATTGAGTGTTGTAAAATGATAATTTGCAATTTTTGGTTTTGCATTTGTTACCCTTGATAGCAATGTAGATTTGCCGACATTCGGATAACCTACAAGACCGACATCAGCGATAACTTTGAGTTCCAAAAGCACATAGAGCTCTTTTGAAGGTTGACCCGGCTGGGCATACTTAGGTGCCTGCATTGTTGCTGTTGCATAATGCTGGTTGCCTTTACCGCCTCGTCCCCCCTTTAATACTGTGACTTTTTTATCGGGAGACGACATATCGGCGATAACCTTTCCCGATTCTGCTTCTTTAATAATGGTACCGAGTGGAACTTTGATGATGATATCATTGCCATCTTTACCATGTTGATTTCTCTTGGAGCCCTCCTCACCCGGTTGGGCAACATATTTTCTGACGTGTCTGAAATCAGTAAGGGTATTCAGTCCTTCATCAACCACAAAGATTACATCACCGCCTCGTCCGCCGTCACCACCGTCAGGACCGCCGGCAGGAACATATAACTCACGTCTGAAGCTGACATGACCATCGCCGCCTTTTCCGGATTTTATCAATATTTTTGCACTATCAGCAAACATGATTCACCACGCCTTTCTATTGTCTGATTTTCAAAAATATATTTTTAAATTTAAAAAAGGCTTCAAACCATAAGATTTGAAGCCATAACCAACTATTTTGCTACAGGAACGATAGAAACCTGCTTCTTGTCTCTGCCTTTTCTTTCAAATCTGACAATACCATCTGTCAATGCAAATAATGTATCATCGCTTCCACGGCCAACATTAACACCAGGGTGAATCTTAGTTCCGCGCTGTCTATAAATTATATTTCCAGCCTTAGCAAACTGTCCATCTGCTCTCTTTGCACCTAATCTCTTAGATTCTGAATCTCTACCATTCTTCGTAGAGCCCACACCTTTCTTATGTGCAAAAAACTGAAGTTCATATCTCAACATAATAGGTTACACCTCCTTAATTTTAAGAATTTTAAGCTTAATATACTTTTTGTTTTCCCGCATCACACCTTCTACACCGAGATGTAGAGATTTAAGCAATAGCTGCGACTCTTCACTTCCTTTATCCTTCAGACGATAGCTTATGTAGCCGAAATTTTTCTCATCGGCATGACAAGCTGCCCTGTCATTGGTAAACATTTCAATCGAATTGACGGTATTAATCACAAGAATGGAAATCGCTGCACACACAACATCATTGCCACGCTCACCCGCCCCTGCATGTCCGACCGACTTAAAACCAATAAAACGATCCGAGGAGTCTTTATAAAATGTAACTGTAATCATCTTAATCACCAAAAAGCATATCCGGTAACAGATTATAAAAGCAAATCTGATTATAATAAGACCGATGCATCAATTTGCGACCAACTTCGCACAGAATTATGCGTTAATCTTATCAATCTTTACTTCAGTATAAGCCTGTCTGTGACCATTCTTCTTATGATAGCCTGTTTTTCTCTTATACTTGTATACGATAATCTTCTTTGCTCTTCCGTTAGAAAGAACGGTTGCTTCTACATTTGCACCTGCAACTGTAGGATTGCCAACCTTAACATCACTATCGCTAACAAGTAAAACCTGGTCAAATGTAACTTTCTCGTCAGCTTCTGCACCAAGCTTCTCCACTCTGATGATATCGCCTTCTGAAACTTTGTACTGTTTACCACCTGTTGCTATTACTGCGTACATATGGCACCTCCCATTTCAATTACTCGCCAACTTTGGTACTGTCAAAACAGATTTAGAACCTCGTTGTGCGGCACACTGAAATAGTTTACCATATAGAAGGAATTGTGTCAAATACAAATTTTAGAATTCTTTCATTCTTTCATTTTTTTAAAAATTAGGTTAGACCCCTTAGGGAATCTAAGCCTTTAGTCCTAACTTACTGACATTGAACTGTGAATAGTTATCACTCTCATTTCGCATTTCCATAATATCACAGAAATTTGTTTAACAGCTTCTCGCAAGGGATCTTGTACTTCATTATCTCCATCACTGTTTTTTCTATCAGATTGAAACAAAGAATACGCAGGCATATAAAGCACTAATTTTTCCCAAATCTTCTTTGCCTCTTCCTTTGAAACATCTATTTCGCAATCCATCAATTGCAATTCATTTTCATATTTGCTCCATATTGCTCTTCTCATCAAAGTGTTAATAGATTGATTTTCACATGATATATTTTCTGTTTTAACAATTTTTTTCAAATCGGTATTTTTTGCCAATAATAAATTATTACATTTAGGATTTGTTGGATGATATGCTCTTACAAAAACCTTTCCTGCACCGCCATTTTTATATTTTTTTACCACTTCTAAATAACCATCAGAATTCAACAAATATTCATCTTGTAATGTTGTTTCAACTGTCGAATCTATTACAATTTTATCAGGTAATTCTCCAAAACATACTGATATTATCGTTTCATTGTTATCCATCTTTCTCTCATCAACATTCACATCACTTTTCTCTAGTTTAACCACACCCTTGCCATCATTGAAAAATATATCTAATGCTTCCAAAATTGTTGATTTACCAACATCATTTTTTCCTACAAATACCGTTAAATCGTCAAATCTAATTTCAACCAGATTTTTATATCCTCGAAAGTTTTTTATTTTTAATGATATTATTCTCATTTCTCATTCGCTCCTCTATTTATTACGTACTAAAATCACAAAATATTTGAGCTATAAGGCAACGACTGTATATAATCCTCCATAAAATTGTAATCTGGAATTGAATTGTTTACCGGTAATGGCAATAGTGTTTCTTGAATTAGTTCTTTAGAAAAGGCACGACCAAATACTGGATACCTATATTTTTCCATATTAAGCAATGCAATCAAAAAACTTGCCGTGTAAACATTAAACCAATCCGCTCTTATTACAATGATGTGCGGTCCTGCTATAAATTCAGAATGTTGATAAAAAATAGTTGAAGTCGTGTCACCAATAGAAATTGCCCTGCCTTTTTCTAAACCAACATAATCTTTTGATTCGACACAAAAAGATATCCCATTATTATCATCTGTTCTAGTTACATATGGAATATAATCTTCTGTATCTGACACAACCAAATCAGATGCATTATATGATTTAGCATTATGGATATCATCAATTATATCTTTTATCGAAAATATCTCCCATTTTCTATCATCAAGACTAATTTTGCTATCATGTTTTGAAGCAGAAAACAACTTTTCAAATTCGCTATAATGATCTAATAACCAATACAACTTTTCTGAATTTTTTCTATCTAAGGATGCCTTAGAATCCATATACTTATACAGTGAGTAATTCCTAACAACCCTTTTAAATAATTCGTCATTTATTTTACTAAAATCAGTTTTTACATATGCTTCCGGCAATGCCTCACCATAATTATTAATTTTATGTTTGACCCATAATACATCATTCTTCTCTGCACTTCCATCAATTTGATCAATCCATTTCTTTCTTATTTTTTCCCATAATCCCGTATCTTTTCGTCCATTATGTGGTATAACTGAAAATCCATCTTCATTCCAAATCCCAAAAAATACTGATTTTGACGAATTATGAGGTATATGTGCTTTAAAAACCATTATACAAGTTGCTGCACCTACATGGCTATCAAAGAATAATTGTGGTGGCATTGTCATACATGCTAATAATGTATGATATTTCAATAATTCTGCACGTAATTTGGAACCACTACTTCCCGCACACGACATAGGTACTATAGCAATTCCTATTCCACCAACTTTTAAATAATGCAACATAGATGCAACAAAATCTAGTTCGTCCTGCCCCTTTTGTATTGTTACCTCGCGTAGCCCACTTTTATCAAACTCTTTCTGCTTTTGTTTTATTTCTTCTCTATTTTTTTCTATCTCTTCAATTAATAATGCAATTTCTTTATCATAATCTATTTTTTTATTTGCTCTTAATTCTTTAATTCTTTTATTAATTTTCCTATTTTCATCTTGCAATTCATCAATCAATTGAACAATCGGATATTCCCTAGCTGTAGAATTATCTTTTTTATTTAAGGAATATGGAGGATTAATCATCCCAACATCAATATCACCAAACTCTTTTAATGCCTCATAAAGAGAAACTTTCTTATCTCCTATATATGTCTTTCCGCTATCATCTACTGGTGCAAAAGAATCAATGAGCAAGGAAGAACAGTTATATAAATTTGATTTTCCATCTCCATGAAATCGCATATTAGCATATGATAGTGCATACATAGATGCATCTCTCTCTACACCAATCAAACTGTTTTTTTGGGCAATTTCATATCTATGTTTTTTCTTGTCCTCGCTCTGCTTTTCATCTGCAATATTTTTTTTAATTCTATTTAATGCAGAAATAAGAAAAGCTCCAGTTCCACAACAAATATCAAGTATTTTTGTTTTTTCACTAAACTTTGAATCTATGTAGTATTCAGCTATATCACAAAATAAATCTGTAACATGTTTAGGAGTAAGCACAATGCCTTTCTCCTTAGCATTTCCTTTCGTAAATCTTAAAAAGGTAGTATAAAACTCCCCCATAACATCTATTCCAGAATATTTTTCAATAACCTCAATAACATTTTCATATAGTGAAAATATGCAACAAGAAAGCACCGTATCGCCATCCTGAAAATATTTATTATCTTTTCCTTTTGGTGCCATAATCAATTCATCTTTAGCTAATAATGCTTCATAAAACTTTTTTAGCGATACTCTTTTTCCCTTTGGAATTTCATCAATGTCCCATACCCCCTTAACATAATCGTCTGCAAATTCATCTCCACCCTCTCCATATAAAGAATATTTCAATAATTTTACTGCATCTTTTCCAATAGAATCGCTAATCATTTTCTTCGATTTTGTTACTTTTTTCGCTTCAATTGCTGCTTTGGAACATTTATACAATCTTGACTCATGATTTGTTAATCCTAAAATAACTGCGGAAACAAATCCAGCCTTTGAATTATCTTCAATACCATTTGAACGCAAAAAATTAGCACAAGATAATGTATAACGTCGTAATTCTTTTCTAACAGCTTCCTCAGTTGCCGAAAATCTATCTAAGATTACATCAATATCTTTTTCATATTGTTTAATCGATACCAATGCATTTTCTAAATAAGCATTTTCCAACAATGCTATATCAGATATTTCCCCACCTTTTGGCCATACAAATGAAGTAACTAATGTTTCCACTCGTGTTTGTCCTGAAACTCCAATAGCAATAACATCATAGTCTGACTTCAAAAAAGAGGCATACCATAATGCACCATTAATTGCATATTTCTCTGTCTCATTTGGTTTTCCAAAACCATATCCTATATAGTCTTCTACATTTTCAAACAATGAATGATTATTAACATCACCTTTACACTCTATAACAACAATTATATCCGCACCATCTAATGTAACCGTAAAATCTGGAGTTCCCTTTGATCTCAATGTTTGCTTTTTTGTTGCCTTTGAAAAAACATCACATAACCACTTGTACTCTGAACTTTTATAACTATCTTCTTTGAACCAAGTAATTGCATCTACTTTAAGATTTTGGTTACTTGGATACCCTTCAATACTTTTCAATTTCCCAACAGTTAAGCCTTTTGTAGTTTCTTCACTTGTATTTGACATTATTATTCACCATCCCTTGTCTTATTTTGTCTAATTACCCTTTCCGCTTCTTTTAATGAAGTTCTTCTTATAAATTCACTATAAGAAGCATAAGATTCAAGTAGGGCAGCAAGTTTGAATTTCTTCAATTCGTCTTCACTAACTCTTATACTTATCGAAATTGATTTTTTCATTTATAATTCCTCCATTTGGATTTATTATATCTTTTTTGTGCGTCATTGTCAATACTTTGTTGCACGAACAAATGTTCTTATCGAAGACATTTACAAATTCAGTTACATTAAATAAATATACAGAATATACAGCAAACGCAGGTTTCTCTGCGTTCACTGTACCTGCTCCTGTTATTTATTACAACTATCTGACTTGTTTCCACCCCGCCATTCTTTCATCTCCTGCCGCCTGCAATCCAACCCTCTGATACCGCCCGATTTTCTCCAATCTCTCGCATTCCTCCCTTCCGATTGCTGACCGGATATTCTCGTATGCCTCCTTCGTTTCCTTTAACTGCTCATTTTCTGTGCTGAGTTTCATCACATATTCCGTTGTTTTGCCTTGTACTCCTGAAAGTCCTCCTGTCCTCTCAGCCTGCTCCTGAGATCAAGCACCTCCCTGTAAAGTGACCGGATCATGTCTTTCAGTTTATTCACTAACGGAAGTGCTATCTTCTGGAAGAACTCCCTGACCGACATAAACCTTGAA
>CACXFV010000099.1 GCA_902767015.1 uncultured Lachnospiraceae bacterium
AATTGTCAATAGTGGTATAATTTAGCTGTTGTTGGCAGTGTTTACAAGGCTTCGGAACGAAAATCCTTGTGGGAAGTTTGAGTTAATTACTATTTATCAATTTATTTTCATGCTCTCATACGCCGTCACTGCATTTCTCACACAGTCATCACAGGGGCATAATACTTTTCCTGTCTCCAATCCTTTCAGATCTTTACAGACGGTCGCTCCACAGGTTGCTCCCATACATCCCATGCCAACGCCATAGGATGCTCCCAGTTTCTTTATCATTTCTTCCGAAAGCCCTAGTTCCTCCTGATAGGCCATCAATACGGCCTGACAACAATTATATCCGCTATGCTTGTATTGTACTGCTGTTTCTTTTTTATCCATCTCCTTCTCCAAGAGCCTTCAATAACTCATCTTTAGTGACACTATTCATGGTTGCAATTTTGGTAAAAGACCAGGTATTTTCATAATAAATAGTAAGCTGATTTCCCTGATATAAGATCACATCCCCCGGCTTTGTTGTAATCTTCTGATCATTGGCAGGCAACTCCCACGGAAGCTCTCCCACCTTTTCAAAGCCACCATATTCCCTCATGTCAAGGGTCAGGGCTTGTGTACTCAGCTTTTCTGTCAATGCCTTTGCCGAAGAATTGTCCTCCAGGGTTGCATAAAAGATGCGTTCTCCCGCCTTCACCACCAGCATCGGCACCGGCCGGATGGTCTTAATATCATCGTTTTCCGCAGCAGCTTCAAAGTTTTTTGTGTCTTCTATGCTTTCAGTGCTTTGCGTGGTACCAAAATTATTCTCAGTGGTTATTTCTCCTGTCCAGTCCATGATTCCTCCAAACTCATACACATTTGTGTAGCCTATTTTATATAATTTCTGCGATGCCTCTTTGCTGCGCCGGCCACTGCGGCAATACACCAGAATGATCTGGTCTAAATCCGGCAATTCTTTCGGCTGAGCAGTGTCAATACTTTCGTTGGGAATGCAGATGGCACCGGGGATATGTCCCTGCTCAAATTCATCCCACCTGCGGACATCAACGATTACATGACTGTCGTTTTCTGTCATCATTTTCTTTGCTTCCTCCTGGGAAATCTGATGATAACCTTCTCTCTCTTCTCCCTCACTGCCGGAATGGTTTCTGCCTCCGCAACCCACAAGGCAGACCGCCATCGTCACAAGTCCCACAGCAAGAACACCCATGATAATCTTTTTCATTTTGCTCCCTTCCTTCTCCTAAATCTATCTGGTCAAGCACATTTCTACTCATGGATATTTTACATGACACTATGGCAAAAACAAGCCACATTCACGTATAAAGGCTCCTCATGCCGACCATCCTATGGGCAATGAAGAACCTTATCCTATTTTACACATTCTAATATACTTCAAAAAATCATTGTGGAATTTCATCCTCTTTTGGCGCTCTGCAATAAATGAGCATATCTTTATGACATGCTCCAAATTCCAGATAATTTTTTCTTGCCTGCACCAGACTCACAAAGTTGCTACAGCTGTCCGCTTCCGGAAATTTGTATGCCATGGGATCATCTTCCCAGAAACACACCGGGCATATATCATAATTACCATTGGGTTCATTTTCAAATGTGTAATAACCACAACATGGACATGGATATTTCATATGTCATCATTCCCCCTTGCTTCATTAGACATTGTTATATTGCTGACTGCTATATAAATCTGACCCACTGCAAATAAAATTGAAAATCCCATAAGCAGCCAATGACGAAGCATGATTCCGCTTAACAAAAAAATACACATCGGTAACACCGCCAGTGTCAAGACATTCGCCGGAGCCTCTCTTCTTAGGTATAGCAGCATCGCCCCTACGCTTGCAAAGCCAAATTCCATAGTGTCTCCTTTGTCAAATTCTTTTATAAATCCTGCATGACAGCTCCTTTTACGTTTTCAGGTCGTCAATATTATATACCGCATTGAGCAGATAATTAAAAAGGATTACATTCATTTTTTATAACGTAAGACCAAATATATGGTATGACGCATTTTTACGAATCATAGAACTGTTGTCCACCATCCGTTACCAGTCTCTCCATCTTTGGATATTCAAATATTTCAGACTTTCCGACGTTTTCCTCAAGATAAGCGGCAAATTCTCCTGCATACCATTTTGCCATGCCAAGGTTGTGCATGAGGTAATGCCCACAATTTTCCGGTGCCGTACCGGGAACAATCTCTACATTCTTCACCGCTTTGAACGCACTTAATACCAGTTCATAAATCTCCTGAGAAGAACGGCTGCCTTTGAGAATAAGATAAAAACCTGTCAGACATCCCATAGGTCCCCAGTAGATTACGTCATCCTTCCAGTCGGGATCATTTCGAAGAAAAGTGGCTATAATGTGTTCAAGTGAATGCATGGCCGCCACATCGATTACCGGTTCCCTGTTGGGCCGTTTAAGCCTTATATCATAAGTGGTAACAGTATCATTACCGACCTTATCCTCACGGCTGACAAAAATGCCGGGAACAATGAGTGTGTGATCGACGGAAAAACTCTGTATTAATTCCATATCTGTGTCTCCTTTTTACAATCAATATTAGAAAAATGCTACTGTTTAAAAGTACATACTTTCGATAAACAATGTATCACAAAGTAAAGATTTTGTAAATAGATAGAATCCTCATTCCCGAACGCCACCAGTCTTCCTTTTCCTTCTTCCAATCAATAGCAGAATATTCTGTAACCAAAAAGCAATCTCTGCCACAAGTACCATGATTGATGCATAGTCTAAAAGAAATCTGATTTTTGATTCATCAAAGTCAAAAAAAGCAAACATCACTTTCATCAACAGATAATCTCCTATGCCCCGTTTTATAAACGCATTGACTCCGTACCCCGCTATTAGGAGAAAGACTACTGTCAGCACCACATTCACCATCTTGTTCCAATGAGTTTTCAGTTTAGTACTGATTGCCCTGACATGCAGACCCAGATGAAAGCTCACCATGATAAAACCCCAATAGGCAAATGTCATATGAATCGTACGAAGATCACTTGACTTTCCACTAAGCGTTACTTCCTTCAAAACATACTTAGATATCAGGATTCCGCTGACAGGCTGCAAAATCATAAACACGGCAAGAAAGAGGTTCACCGCCGTATTCAGCACCCGCACCATATTGTACCTTCCCTTAAAAATCCCGGTCCACCACTTCCTGTTTATGACGTGATGGGCGATAAACAACACAAACATACAGATACCAAGAATCTCATGTGTGTCCCCTCCAATCAGAGAATAGGCCATAAGAAGTGGCAATAACACCACCATCAAAATATCGATTACCTTTCCAACGTGTATTCTTTTAAAAATATTCATTTATTTTCCTCTTTTATTTTTCTGCCGCCGCAATATATTTTCTCGATTTAATAACCTAGCCCTGAGAGCCAGTCATTCACACTTTTTCTAACTTTTTCCGGATTATTCTGTGCATCTGTTCCAGCGATAGCGAGCCCTTTTCCAACCGTACTGTCCGGACATGCCCCGGATAGCTTTTTGTCAAACCCTGAAAGCCCGCTTCCTGCATGTGTTGAAAATGGGAGCAATGTCTTGCCGGCAAGTGCCTGTTCATTTTCTTCAAAAAAGGTATATAGAATCATTGGCCAGTCGCCCCACCACACCGGTGCACCGATAAATATAGTACTGTACTGCGAAAGATCCGGTACTTCTCCGGCATACGCCGGTCTTGCCTTATCGTTTAACTCCTTTTTGGCCACATCTGTCAGTTTATCATAAGTATATGGATAGTAATCCTCCTGAGGCAGAATTTCAAACGCATCTGCTCCTGTCTGTTCTATGATCATGTCTGCCACGATAGCTGTGTTTCCTTTGTCAATCATTCCCACACCATACTGTTCTCCGGTTCTCGAAAAGTACACTACCAATATATCCGTGGAAATCTCCGTGGAAATCTCCATGGTTTCTGCCTCGTTCTTACCCTCTGTCAGCACTTCCTTCTCGCTTTCTGCGTCACCGGTTTCTTCCTGCTGCGCTGCTGCTTGCGATGAATCTGCCACTGCTTCCGATGAATCCGCTGTCGCTTCCGATGAATCCACTGTTGCTTCTGTCTGTGCCTTCTCCTCATTTTTTGCATCTTTGGAAGATGTGTCGGCTTCCGACTGTCCACAGCCGACAAGCATCAGCATACAAGCTACCATGATTCCTAATAATTTTCTCTTTTTCATCCTATCATACCTCCATTTTCCGAATAATTTTCACAACTCTTGCAGAAGTTCCACATAGCCTCCGAAGTGTCAAAAAATGTCTGTCCTATCTCTACAACGCGACTAATGAAACGAATGCCTTCTTTTTTTCGGGGAAGGTGGGGATAACTGCGGGATAATCCCATACATCCAAAACTGATTGCAGATACTTCATGTTTCCCACCTAATACTCTGGTTATCATAATCAATGTTCTTTCAATATGTGCTCGCTACACTCCGTGTAATCTTCCATTCACCGTTTATCATCTTCATGCTACATTTCTGTTGCAGATGCCAGTTTGATCTGCCTCCACCGAATACTGCGGCTGCCACGTAAGACTGTCCTGTAAGTACCGCTGTGTCTCCGTTTATCTCTACAGGCAGATGCTCATGTTCTGCCGAAAAATAATTCAACGTGCCATTCAATACAGACTTAATAAATTCTTTCCTTGTCTGTCGCATCCCTGTCATATGCACAAGTACAAAGCTGTCATCCAAAACCTCGCGAAGAACGGTCTCGTCCTTCGCAATCATGCCGTCAAACATTTTCTTATAAACATTTCTTATCAGTTCCGTCTCTTCCATACAGCACCTCTGCCCATTATTGTTTTTCCGGCTGTAAAGGACCATAGTAGTATGAAGCCGTTGCACCGCCATCAGCCAGGAATGTGGAGCCTGTGATAAATGCTCCTGCGTCACTCATCAAAAGCTCTGCAATGTTTGCCATCTCATCTGCGGTTCCCGGTCTTCCTGCCGGACACTTTGCAAACATATTCTTATAGAAATCACCACGTGGTCCATTGAATTCATCAATAGCAAGCGGTGTCACGATGATTCCCGGTGCAATATCGTTCAGCCTTGCGCCTCTCTCGCCCCAACGCACACATTCATACATGACTCTCTTTTCGTTACATCTCTTTGCCATCTGATAGGCATGGAGCGTATCCTTGATATTCTCCGTCTTTAATATCTCAAGCTCCAGCAATTCTTCTGTCGGTGTGGTTGCCAGTGCCCTGTCTTCTTCCGGTGTGAGCTGCGGCATACGCCAACCTGACTGACTGGATATCGTAACACCTGCTCCGCCTTCTGCGATTACCTTTCCCACCTCTTCCAAAAGTACTGCCGTTCCATACAGATCAACCTTCAAAATTGCCTCAATCGGTGCCTGCGATGGAGATACTCCTGCTCCATTTACCAGATATTTGATCTCACCATACTCCTGTGCTTTTTTGATCATGGCAAGAATAGATTCTCTTGATGAAAGATCCATTTCAAAGGGTTCCACATCAAATCCTGCATCTGTCATTATCTTCGCAATTGTCTCACAGTTCTTCATACTCTTATCCCCAAGGATAATTTTCTTCCCATAGCCAACCCTGCGTGCAATTGCCATACTGATCTGTCCTGCACCTGTTACAATCATTACATCTTTCTTCATCATGAAATCCTCCCTTTAAAGTTTGTTGTAGTCTTCGTCACTTACCGGTTCACACCACTCTGTGGAACCGTCCTCTCCAGGCACCTCTATTGCGATATGCGAGAACCATTCATCCTTCTTCGCTCCGTGCCAGTGCTTCACATTTGCAGGAATCACAATCACAGTACCGGGCTTAAGGTCTACTGCCTCTTTTCCTTCTTCCTGATACCACCCACTTCCCGCTGTACAAATCAATATCTGACCGCCTGCGGACTTGGCATGATGGATATGCCAATTATTTCTGCATCCCGGTTCAAACGTCACATTTGCCAGAAACATAGGTGACTTTGCCGGATCTACTAACGGATTCAAATAAGAATTGCCCACGAAGTACTGCGCAAATGCAGTATTCGGATTCCCCACTCCGAAGATGTTTTCTTTGTCAAATTGTTCTTTACTCATATGATGCGCCTCCTTTATTTAGTAAGTATAAAAAAAGTAAAGTAAATCATCAATTCAATTTTTTCCACCTTTTAATAAGTATCACTTATGTGAGTCATTACAATGATAACCTCTTATTTGCAAATCACTGATTGCAATCAGTATATTCATAATCTCTCTATCCCAAAGTGAAACTGCATCGAATATGGTACCCGTTGACTAAATAATTATGATAAGTAAAGGAATCATTGATTGAAAGTCAGGTTCCTTGTTTGACTATAACTTCAGATTATATTACTATCAGAGCTTTGGTAGAAAAATAACAAAATAATGCCCGACGGCTGTTGTGAACTGTCGGGCATTGTACATTTTTTCCGTAACAAAAAGCATATCAGTTGAATGATTCAAAATATCGCTTTCCTGCCTCTTCCGAAGCGACTGCTCTTGCGCTGTCTATCTCGTCGTAATGGTCAAACAGCAGTGCAACTACATCCTTACAGATGTCGCCTCTGTCTGCGTTTTCTTTAAGGACAGACATCACCTGTCCCTTCGGCATACTGTCGCGGTAAGGGCGTCGCTCAGTTATCGCCGAGAAGATATCCGCCACCGCAAGTATCCGCGAACCGGTGTCAAGCCTGTCTGCCCCGAAGTGGAAGGGATAGCCCCTGCCGTTCAGCTTTTCGTGGTGGTACCCTGCCCAATCAGCAACCTTTTCAAAATTTTGAACGCCCATGAGTATCAGTCTCGTGTTGTATGGATGCTCTTTGATAATGTTGAACTCCTCAGCAGTGAGCTTGCCAGGCTTTTCGAGTATCCTCTTTGGGACTTTGAGCTTGCCTACGTCGTGCAGATCACCCGCTATTTTCATCATGATGCAATCCTCAAGGCTGAATCCCGCCAGTTCTGCGAGTTTCTGCGCCGAAGCAGAAACTCCCGCTGAATGCATGGCAGTAAATGCGCTCTGATAGTCAATTATCCGCGACATTATCTTGGTAAGCTCGGCTGTCCGTTCCAGAGAGATGTAGTGCAGTTCGTTGATAAGAAGTGCCAGTATCGTCGGGTGATAGAGCATATCGAACCAGATATATTCTATCTCCGTCAGGTCGAGAAACGCCTGCACAGCTTCCTGCGAATACTCTCTTCCCCCAAGCTTGCCTATAACGTCTTTGATACATTTCATCTGATTGAGTACCGGCTCACCCTGTTTGAGCATAAGAGACACAGTATCTGAAAGGTGTATCAGTGAGGCTATGCGATGAGTATCGCAGATTGCCCCACCACATTTTTCGCTGTTTTTCAGAAGATCCGTCCAACTCAGCTGACACAACTCGATTATGTCTGCGATGCCGTCAAGTGATGGAACGTCACGGAGCATGGATGCACCAATGATTGAGAGTTTTCGCACGTCACTTTCAATCTCCATCACAGTCTTTCTGCCCTCAAGCACCACCGAGCCAACGTCGTGAAGCAGCCCCGCATATACGCTCATCTCAACACTGCGCTCCGACAGTCCTATCCGCTTCGCAAGCATAAACGCAAGATATGCAGTCTGCTGGTGGTGATTTTCGATATCCGGGTTGATAAGATTCATTGCCTCAGCAAGGGCGTTAAGCAAATCGCGGGTGTTAGTAAAATTATCGTTTGCCATAGTTTACTCCTTTTCCTCAAGCCACTTTTCAATGGACTTAAAGCGCTTGTCATTCTCCTTGTGCTGACAACAGTAGAACGTTGTTTTCGCCGCATCATATCCTCGAACTTGCTGACCGTGCGGTTCAGAGCCGACGGAGAAAGATATAACAAAATCGCATTCGTCGGGGATAACATCCGTCAAAACGTAGAAGAAAAAAGCACGCATCATCATAGTTCATACTTCCATGTTTTTTAGATTATTAATCTCTTTTCTTTTTGTTATGTAAATATTTATGAAAATCGTAGTACATATAAACGACTATGTCAATGATTAATTTATAAAATC
>CACXFV010000100.1 GCA_902767015.1 uncultured Lachnospiraceae bacterium
ACATTTACATGATACCATTGCATTTAGGAGTGAAAAACAAAATTGCAATATTGTGATAACTGTGATATCATGAGTGAAGTTCGAGAGCAATCGATTTTTATATACGGTGGGGTATGGCTTGCATGGTACAGTAGAATTGCAAGTGCAAAGAGTGAGAAAAAGAACATACGAATATTTTTTGGTTAGAAATGTGGTGAAGATGGATGATGAACAATAAAAAACTTGGGATTGTTTATATTATCATGGCAGCTTTCTTTTTTGCGCTGATGACTTTTTTTATCAGAAAAGCAGGAAATCTTCCGACAATGCAGAAGGCATTTTTCAGAAATGTAGTGGCGCTTGCAGTGGCAGCAGTGATGCTTTTAAAAAGTGACGAAGGCTTCAAAATAAAAAAAGGAAGTATTTTTGGACTGACGATGAGGTCAATCGGAGGAACCATAGGTCTTATCTGTAATTTTTATGCCGTAGATCATATGAACATCTCCGATGCCAATATGTTAAATAAATTGTCACCTTTTTTTGCAATTATTATGTCTACGTTTATTCTGGGGGAAATGGCAGGCGGATTTGAATGGGCAATGGTGGTGTTAGCTTTTATGGGTGCCATGTTTGTAGCGAAGCCATCGTTTAATGTAGAAGCCTTTCCTGCGTTGATTGGGGCATTCGGAGGTTTTTGTGCCGGAACCGCATATACCTTTGTAAGAAAACTGGGAAAACAGGGGGAAAGGGGGGCTGTTATTGTGATGTATTTTTCCACCTTTTCCTGTCTGGTCACGCTGCCATTTTTTATTGTCGGTTATGAGCCGATGACCGGCAGACAGTTTGTTTTTTTACTGTTAACAGGATTAGCGGCTGCGATGGGACAATTGTGCATTACAGCGGCCTACACGAAGGCACCGGCAAAGGAGATATCAGTATATGACTACTCACAGGTGATTTTTGCTGCCATTTTAGGATTCCTGTTTTTAGACCAGATGCCGGACAGATATAGTATTGTCGGATATGTAATCATTATTACGGCGGCGGTGCTTAAATGGAGGCATGCCAATAGCAAAGAAGAATAGTATGATATTCCTGAATGGAGAGGAACATGGAAAAAATATTAATTGTGGAAGATGATGTCAATATCAATAATCTTATCAATGAGGCACTTGGTAAGAAAAAATATGAGTGTACACAGGCATTTTCGGGTTCAGAGGCACTGCTTAGATTACAGGTGGAAAAATTTAATCTTTTGATATTAGACCTTATGCTTCCGGGAGCAAATGGCGAAGAAGTGTTAAAAAAAATCCGAGAGCTTAATAATATACCTGTTATTGTGGTGTCGGCGAAGGATGAGCTTGACACAAAGGTCGATGTGCTGGCGATGGGAGCTGATGACTATATCACTAAGCCATTTGAGATTAAGGAATTGGAGGCAAGAGTTGCAGTCTGCCTGAGAAGAAGCAGAGTGAATTACGGAAATGCACAAAATGAAATTACTTTGTCAGAAACAGACCTGATTTCCTACAAAGAGATTACAATTGATAAAAACAATTATGAAGTGAGAGTAAATGGTAACATTATTTCTCTTACAAGACAGGAGTTTAGAATACTTGAACTTTTAATGACATATCCGGGGAAGGTATTTACAAAGCAGGAAATATATGATTATGCGTGGGAGGAGTATTATGTCGGAGTTGATAAGACGATTAATGTACATATCAGTAATATTAGAGGAAAGTTAAAGAAGTACACGGATAAAGAGTATATTGAAACGGTATGGGGAATCGGGTTTAAGATGAATAATATCTAAGTTAAACACAAAGAAAGTTTAAAGCAAACTGACTGTTTCAACTTTCTTTGTGTTTTTCTTTACCATTTCTTAAACTTTTTTTTGCGTTTATTTTATCACTGATGATTATACTATTAATTGTCAAAGGAAAGTGAGGATTTAGAGGCTGGGGAGTCGATACGACACATTTTCAGATAATATGTTGATTTACGACAAATTATGATAAATTGAATTAAAAAAAGAAACGAGGTCAAATATGGGTAATCAGGTAGAATATGTGATAGAGACAAATAATCTCACAAAAAAATTTGAAAAAAATTTTAAGAGCAGCTATGCAGTTTCAAGTGTCAATATGCATATAAAGAAAGGTGCAATTTACGGACTGATTGGGAAGAATGGTGCAGGAAAAACAACTATCATGCGAATGATTGCCGGCCTTGCAAAACCAACCACCGGAGAAATCCACCTTTTTGGAGACTGCAATAGTAAAAATATGTCATACAGAAGGCTCGGAATACTGATTGAAAATCCAGGTATTTTTCCCGGAATGAGTGCTTATGACAATATGAAATGCAAGGCAATTTGTCTTGGAATCAGTGGATACAAGGAAAAAATCAATGAAATCTTAAAGCTTGTCGGTCTCGAAGATGTCGGGAAAAAACAGGCAAAAAAATTTTCACTGGGTATGAAACAGAGATTGGGAATAGGACTGGCACTTCTCGGCGGACCGGATGTGCTGATATTGGATGAGCCGATTAACGGACTTGACCCACAGGGTATCTTAGAGATAAGAGAGCTGCTGATAAAATTGAATAAAGAGAAAAACATTACGATACTGATTTCCAGTCATATTTTGGAGGAGCTGTCAAAGCTTGTGACACATTATGGAATCGTGAAAGACGGAAAATTGATTGAAGAAATCTCAAGTGAAAAACTTAAGGAAAAATGTCTTGAAAGAATAGAAGTAAAGACAGACAATCCGGATAAGGCATCTACAGTTATAGAAAAAGCGGGAATCATGAATTACAAGGTGGTAGATGCAAATACAATCCACATCTATGAAAAATTAGATGAGTTAAAGGAGATTAACAAGCTGCTAATCAAAAATGAGGTTGATGTCGACTCCATCACTGTCAACAGCGAGGGACTGGAGGATTACTTTATAGATATTACGGGTAAATAGAGAGAGGAACTTTGTGCCTGTGCGTTACCGGTCATGAATGTTAAATCTTAAATGTAGTAATGTAGCGCAGAAAAGAGGAAAGTGATGTTTAGATATATCAAAATGGATTTGTATAAGTTATTGAAAAGTAAATTTTTCTATATATGCATGATTGTATTTCTGGCATTGATTGCACTATCTGTAGTGGAGATAAGAGACATAGAGAAGGATGTTCTGGCGGGGAGAGAGGTGCAGATAAGCGACTCAGACACGTATTATACTACCGGAATAGGACCTAATGCGTATAAGGTTGTAGGAGATGGAATCAATCTTAAAAATTTGATAAATATGACATATGGTGGGAATATGATGTTACTTATGGCACTGATTACATTAGTACTGTTGTTATGTAGTGATTATTCCGCCGGATATATCAAAAATACAATTGTGATTCCAAAATACAGATGGTATACGAACATATCAAAGATCGTGTCGGCATTTATCATTATGACGGCGGAAAATATTCTTGCTGTTTTCTCGTATTTATGGTGCATCAAATTTTATTTTAAATCAGCTGCCATAGGGGAGGTTAAAGGATTGGGGCAATATCTGGCAGTAGAGATGATTCTTTATCTCGGACTTGCCGCATTATTTATTTTTGTGTGTGATTTGACACAAAGTAAAGCCACAGGCATATCGTTAGGAGTTCTGGTGTCATGCCAATTGGTGGGAACACTGATAATGGTATTGATAGGAGAAGTATTTAATATAAAGCCAAAAACAACAGTGAAATTGATAATATCATTTGTTCAGTCCGATTTGATGGCAGGGATGTCGCGGAGTGTGTGTAAAGAAGCATTGATTTTAGGAGGCGTGGCGCTACTTGTGTACACTACGTTTGCCAATATTGTTGTCAGTAAGAAAGATTATTAGGTAAAATTGAAATTACATATCGTTAAGTATTACAGGAAACTTGAAATTGGAGAGATAAAAATGTTAAACTATATAAGAATGGATTTGTTTAAAATATTCAGAAGCCGTGCATTCATTATATGTACACTCTGCTTTATGTTGCTCAATTATGCCACCATTGTCATCATAAAAAATCGTTTGGAGAATAAAGCTTACGCACAGTCTGAAGAGATAATATATGATGATGAGAATATAGGGGAAATAGAAGATGTAGATAATATGGGAGAGATGGAGGATGACGAACAGGGAGTGGCAGTGATGACGGGAGTGTCTGTACAGACATCAGCTGCCGTAGCTCATGATGGAAATCTTTTGTATTGTGTAGAGACTTTATATAATGGGGGTATTTTATTCTTGTTCCTGACGTTAATCATCATTATTGTTGTATGTGATGATTTTGCAACTGGATTTATCAAAAATACGATTACAATTCCAAAATACAGGTGGTATGTTAATATTTCTAAATTAGTGGGAGCATTTTTGGTATTTCTATTTGAAAATATTGTTGGAATTTTGATGTTTGCATTTGCAATTGGATTTACAGATTTCTCTGAAAATGCTACTATAGGAGGTATGAAGGATATTGTTAAAATGATAAGATACCTATCCGTTCAGGCAGTGTTTGCGCTTAGTATCATGGCGATTATTATTTGGATTGCTGATGTGACAAACAGTAAAGTGGTTTCCATCATCATAAGTGTACTTGTGGTGTTTGGTGTCTTTGAGGGATTGTTTCTTGCGATTGCAGCAGGTCCTTTAAAAGTTGACAGTGATAGCGTTTTGAAGCTGATGAAATGGATGCCGATGAATGCAAGTTACAGTGTCATGGTATCTGATCCTGCAGGTATGATGCTAAAGTCGGCAGGATCAGGCTTGATATGGTTTATCGTATTTATGATATTGTCGAATATAGTGATCAGTAAGAAAGATATATAAAGAATAATAAGAAAATTATAATTGCTCAAAAAATAACGAACATTTTTTTGGAGTTTTTTAATATAAGAGATTTTCATGGGAGGGGCTGGGTATGTTATTGAAGATTATATGCATTTTGAGCTGTTTGCTCACATTTTTAAGTACAGTTTCATTATTTTTATACAAGCGGCAGGTGAAATCAATCTGCCGCCAAATTTGTTTTCTGAATGATAATAACTCTAATATAGAGATTACAAAGGATATCAATTCTAATGAGATATGTGAGCTGGTAGATACTTTAAATGAGATGCTTACGATTTTCAGAGATGAGAGAGTTAAAATGAAGGAAAAGGATGCTAAGCTTAAAGAAATAATAACTAATATATCTCATGATATCAGAACACCCCTTACTTCATTAAATGGCTATTTTGACCTTCTTGGTCAGGCAGACGATCATGAAGAATACCAGAGATATACGGGAATTATGAAAGAGAGAATTGAATGCTTAAAGGAAATGCTTGAGCAGTTGTTTACCTATGTGAAGCTGCAAAATGATGAATATCAGTTTGAATATGAAGAATTTGATGCCTGCAAAGAATTATGCAGTATTCTTGTGGGATTTTATGAGGAGTTCCATATAAGAGGGATAAAGCCGCAGATAGAAGTACCGGATGAAGCTGTTTTTATGAATCTGAATAAGCTGGCATTCAGAAGAATATTTGAAAATATTATCAAAAATTCTATTGAACACGGAAAGAGATATTTTGAGATAAGGCTCGTAAGACAGCCGGGAGGCAGTGACATACAAAAGGGGAAAGCAGAAGAACATCATAAAATCAAGATTGTTGTTAAAAATGATATATCACAAGAATTAAATAATGGAGAAGCGATAGACATAGACAGAGTTTTCGAAAGATTCTATAAGGCTGACAGGTCGCGTAACAGAAACTCTACCGGATTGGGATTATATATTGCAAGAGATATGGTACTTAAGATGCAGGGGAATATTATGGCTGAACAGGAAGGAGAATTGTTCGTCATTACGACGGTTTTATAGTTGAAAAGTAACATCTGCATATTCAGGTCATGACCTGATTGTTAAAAATGTACTAAAAATTATAAAATAATTGTGATAAAATATATACCAATTGTGGCGGCTTTTATGATAGAATATAAGTGTTGTGGATGGATATTTGGTGAGGTAAGATAATGACGATATTGAAATGAATATTCATTTCAAGAATAGTTTTAAAGAGTAACAAAAATGGTGTAATTAATAATAGCAAAAACGGAAAGTGAGAAATGAGATATGAAAAAATCTGTAAAAGTAATTGCGGGATATGCACTGTCAGCAGTACTGACAGTGACGAATATATCTATGACAATGCTTACACCGTCGGGATTCGGTACAGGAGTGGTTTATGCGGCAGAAGATGGGAATTTTACCTATAAGGCAGGTGACTCTTCTTATAACTGTGAAGTATTGGCAGATGGAACAGTATCTGTTTTGGCGTATGAAGGGACAGAGAGTATTCTTGTGATACCGGATGAAATAGATGGCAGGGCAGTGACAGCCATTGAACAGTGTGCCTTTATGGAGAACGAAGATATTAGTGAAGTGGTAATACCTGCCACCATCAATACAATAGGCGGTTATGCCTTTGCAAAATGTTCCGGTTTACAAAGAGTTGTCATTCAGGCAGGACAGGTAGGAATAGGCAGAAGAGCTTTTTATGATTGTGCCGGTCTGCAGGATATTATTTTCACAGATTCAGTACCGAAGGCAGGCTTGCTGGGGGTATCGGGCTCGTCAGAGATGACAGTATATTATAATCCGGAGAAGGGAGATTGGCAGGAGTACATAGAGTTTAACAGTGATGTGCAATGGCTGGAGTATCATGGAGTGTATGAGCTTTCCGGTAGACTGGCATTGACAGTTGAGGATGTTACGGTAAAGTATTTTTTGAGTGAAAGTCAGCATAATCTGTTGCTCAATGCCGCGAAGCTGACGGAAGAAGACAGCAGCTACCAAAGGATGGAGGAAGTATTGGAGAAGCAGGGATTCCATCTTTCGGATATCAAGAGTATGTTGTATGATATTAATTTATCTGATGCGGAGGGGAATATCGTAAAAAGTGAGACGGGGGTTGAATTACAGATTGCACTGCCAAAAGAGCTTCGTGGTCAGGAGTATCGGTTATATCGTCTGAATGAGAAAGGTGAACTGGAGTTACTGCAGATGATTGATATTACCAAACAGCAGGTGCCTGAAGAGGAAAGCACCGGAGAGACCGAAAGTGGACAGGAGGCGGAAAGCAGCGAAGGGGATAGTACCGATGAAACCGAAAGCTCTGATGTGATAGGAGATGAAGATAGTGAAGATAGTGAAGGGGCAGATGTCACTGATGAAGCTGATACCACAGACAATCAGGCGGAGGCAGAGAGCGTAGAAAGTGAAAGTGCGGGTAAGTCTTTTAACAGTTCTTATATGTCAGGAAGCAAATCTTCAGGATACGACGAAGCTGAACAATACGACAGATTTATCTGTCAGCTGGAGGAGCTTGGTACATTTGTCATCACAGTGAATCAGATTTTGCCGGCTTATGAACTTTCAGAAGATGATTTGAAAGACAATAAAACCTTTTATACGGCAGCAGGCGGCATCAATGATGCCAATCCGCTTGTCAGAGCTAACAGCATGGCGGAGACACAGTGGCAGGGAGTTTATAGCAGACAGATTGAGCTGCCGGCATATGACGAGACAGATGAACAGAGCAATGTTTTTCAGTTGTATAAAATAGACAGTGATACTGTTGAAGATGGAGGCAGAAGTGCACAGCTTTGTCTTGCAACAGAGCAGTTTGGTGCTAACCAGACAGTTTTCAGGGTGGAGAATGAAGAAGCGGTTATCGCGGAACTTTACTATGACAGCAGTACGGGTGCGGTGATTCTACTTGATGAAGAGCAAAATCCGGTGCCATATCACTTTAGTTGGGTAGGAGACCGGGAGAGCAGACAGTTTACGACAGTGGAGGAATTTGCGGTATGTGGCTATGAGTGGCAGGCGGAACATCTTCTGACACAAGACATTCCTAATATTGCCCTTGCAGTGAGTGAATTGTATGAGAAAATAACGGGAAAAACAATGGAATTTGACAAAGAGAAATATGCCGGACAGGAATATCAGTATACGAGTGGCGATGCAGTGTATACTTATCAGATACAGGATATTGATTCCGTTATCATTACTGCATACAAAGGTTCGGAGACTGAAGTGACAGTGCCGGATAAAATAAATGGCATTCAGGTGGAAGAAATCGGAGAGAGAGCCTTTTATGAGTGTGCAGATATTACTTCCATAGTGTTGCCGGAGGGTATCGTAAAGGTTGGCAATGCTGCTTTTTCCGGTTGTAGTAAGCTGGAGAAAGTTGATATGCCGGACAGTGTGGAAAGCATAGGAGGTTTTGCCTTTAAGGGATGCGGCGATTTAAAAGAAATGATATTGCCGGAGGGCATCAGAAGTATTGAAGGAAGTACCTTTTCAGGCTGTAGCAGTCTGGAAAAAATCAATATTCCGGATACGGTGGAAAGCATAGGAAAGCAGGCATTTTATTCCTGCAGCAGCCTGAAAACAATAGACATACCGGAAAGTGTCACGCGAATTGATGCCGGCGCTTTCTGGGAATGCAGCGGTATTGAGAGGATAGAGATACCGGAGGGTGTGACAAGCATAGAGGATTATGAATTTTGGGGATGCAGTAATCTGGAGAAGATAATACTGCCGGAAAGTATTGAGAGTATCGGATATGGTGCATTTTGCCGCTGTGCTAATCTGGCAGCCTTAGAGATACCGGAGAATGTGAGCAAAATTGGCGATTATGCTTTTTATGGCTGTGATGGATTGAAGGTAATTTATGCCTTGTGTGACAGTACGGCAATTAATCAGTTTTCAATGAGCAGTGATGACGTTACCGTGTATTATAATCCGGCGCGGAGCGACTGGACAGACATTATTGCGGAGCATGCCGGCTATAGATGGATTAAATTTGCAGAGAATGATGGTGTGATAGTAGAATATACGGAGGAGGACTTTGAAGGAATTATTTCTTTGGAGGTCACAGAGATTGACATCACCTCTGATAAGTTTGCGGCAGTTATGGATATTTTTCAAAATATGGAATTAGAATGGGAGCGTCAATGTCTGGTATATGAAATTCATGTGACAGATCATGATGGCAATGAGCTCCATTTTGACAAGGAACTGCAGGTGAAGCTGAAGGAGACGGATGACAGGAAAGCTTCCTATGATAATGTATACCGGATAACACAGGAGGAAGAACTAAAGGATTTATTTGCCGTACAGGCAGGAGGAAAGCTTCAGTTTAAGACGGATACATTTGGGGTGATGGTTATCTCTGAAAAGATGCTCCTTAAGGATACTACTTTATATGGTGACCTTAACGGAGATGGAGATATCAACTCAGCGGATGCTGTACTGATGAAAAAATATCTGGCAGGATATCGTGAGGAAGCGGCAGATGAGAGGGCATATGATGTCAACTATGATGGAGAAATCACCAGTGCAGATGCTGTATTATTATTGAAATATCTCGCTGGATATGATATCAAAATAGGAAGAAATGCAAAATAAGAATAAAAGTTGTCAAAGAGACAACAGTATTTGGCAAAAAAAAGTGATTGTCATATATTGCAAAATATATTGAAGTATTATAGAATATTTGTATCCTGTAGCTGATTCTATGACAGGCAGGAACAGGGAAAGGAGGAAAGATGTATGAAGAATGTCACAAGGCTTTTATCAGTACTGATGGCATTTGTAATCAGTGTTATGACGATGGGAACCATTGCCGTAACAGATGTCAGTGAAGTGATTGCTGCGGATTATGATGTGGTACTGAGCTTGTCTGCTGATACTTCAAATGTAAAGGCAGGAGATATACTGTCAGCTACAATGATGATTGAAAGCAATTCAGGATTAGCGGGGTTAACGGCGAGAATCCATTATGATACGGATGTGTTAAGCCTTATGTCCGTAGAGCCGGCAGAGGGAAGTGCCTATGCTGGTGCCGTTTTATTTCCGGTTGCTGATTTATTAGAGGACAAGACTAAGACCTTGGATGAGGCGGCAGCAGGTATCGTCGGTTTTTCTTACGGAGAAGCTGTGAGTAAGACGGATACAGGTAAGATTATGGTAGCAAAGTTCTCGGTAAAGCAGAATGCTAAGCCGGGAGAGAGTAGAATTGATTTTGTGTATACGGATGCTTCTGATTTTAATGCGAATAAGAGGTCGGTGAATGCCGCCGGAATGGTTTTTAAGGTTGAGGCATCAGCGGATGTTCAACCGGAGAGCGATAACGCTGAAGAGGCAAAAGCAGCAAAAGAGGTAACGGAGCTTGTTGATGGTCTGTTAAAGGGTGATGAAGTCAAGGGAATTGACGAGGCACTTGCCGGAGAGATGAAGGAGGCAGCAGAGGACTATAAGACGATTAAAGTAGTATTGCGGAAGAATTTCATTAATGAAGCGGAAGTGGATACTTCCGATGTTGGTCTGATTCGTGCCGGGTTATCAGAGGAGCAGACTATTGCCGGTTACTATGATGTACAGCTTGGTGTCAGAATTGGTGGCAGCGAAGTGGGAAGTATTTCAGAGTTAAATCATGATATTGCCTTATCGCTTGAGATACCTTCCGGCTTGCCGGTATTAGAAGAAGGAAAGTTCAGAAAGTATAGTGTGGTTAGCATACAGGATGGCAGTGCGGAAGTATTGCCCGCAACAGCATCGGACAGAGAGATTACTTTTACAACACATCATTTTGGTACATATGCAGTGGTGTATGAAGTGACAGATGGTATTTTGGGTGATACTAATGGAGACGGTGCCGTTAATATTGCTGATGCCTTACAGATATCACAATATGACGCCGGCTTGATTGAATTAAACAGCGGTCAGCTTGCACTGGCAGATGTGAATGGAGACGGAGAGGCGAATATTGCAGATGCATTGATGATATCACAGTATGATGCCGGCTTAATCACATCAATTGGCGCAAGATAAAAAAGTAGTTGCAATATGTTGACAATTGTATTAAAATGAAAGTACTTTGCCGGATATTTAATAATTTATTAATTTTTAACAGCTATCTGGTTAAGGTCGTGCAGGCTATGTGGGTTGCACAGAGAAAAATAGTATGTTATTTAATTTAACATAAATAAAGATATATAGGAGATGAAAGATATGAAGTTAAAGAAACTTTTAGGAGTGATTCTTGCCGGTGCTTGTGTAGTTTCAGGTCTTGCCGGTACAGGAGAGAAAGTTTCCGCAGCAGAAGATGTTAATTATAAGCTGACGGAGACGGTAGGCGACGGAGAGGTAGTCCTTACTTTGAATTTGATTGGCGGAGCCGGTATTGGTGCCGGTAACTACACGATTGTTTATGATACAGATGTATTCTCATTAGTATCAGCAAAGAAGGGTAGTGCAGAGACAGATCTTGGTTCGGTTAATTCAAAGAAGGCCGGACAGATAGTAGGTAACTTCGCATTTAACGAAGGATGTACAGGAGAGGCCACAGATGTTCTTACTGCAACATTAAAGCTTGAGAAGGGTTCGTTCGACAAATCAGATATCTCTTTCGAAAGTCTTATGCTTTATAATGTAGAGAGTGTAAAGCTTGGCGATCAGACAACAATAACACCTATCATCGTTGTTGAATGTAGTCATGCAAAGACACATGATGTAGAGAAAGTACCGGCAACATGTTCACAGGAAGGTAGTGTTGAGACTGTATGTGATGTTTGCGGTGAGGTTGTAGAGACCACAAGTGTTTCGAAGACAGATCACAAGTGGGATGAAGGAAAAGTGACAACAGATCCAAAGTGTGAAAAAGAAGGTGTAAAGACATTTACATGTACTGAATGTGGTGCAACAAAGACAGAGCCTGTAGCGGCACTTAAACATGATTGGGATGAAGGAAAAGTGACAACAGATCCAAAGTGTGAAAAAGAAGGTGTAAAGACTTTCACATGTAAAAATGATCCGGAGCACACCAAGACAGAGCCTGTAGCGGCACTTGGACATAAGTGGGAATCATATGAAATCGTAAAGGCTGAGACAGAAGAGGAAGACGGCGAGATTAAGAGAACATGTTCTGTATGTGGTGAGACAATCACAGAGAAAATTCCTAAGCTTGAAGCAAAGAACTTTGAGTTAAAGGATGCAGAAGGCAAGGATAGCGAAGCAGAGTGCAAGGTTGGCGATACACTTGAACTCAAGGCAGAAGTTTTCACAACAGCAACAGGTGCTGAAGATCAGATTGGTGATATCAGATATGTGCCTGCTTCTTACAAGATTGGTGATGAAGTAACCGCATTTGAAGGAACAGATTATACAATTAAGTTTACACCGGCAACAGCAGGTGAGCAGACAATTGCTGTTCAGTATACAAGAGAAGTATTTGGTGCAACAGGTTGGGTAGCAGATCCGGAGACTTATTCATTTGACACAGTTGTAACAGCTACTGAGAAGGCTGCAGACAACGATAAAACAGATAACAACAGCGGTAATACAACAGGCAAAGATGATGACAATGCAGCAACAGACAACAAAAATGGCAATACAGCAAAAGACAACAAGGGTGGCAATGCAGCAACAGACAACAAAAATGGCAATACAGCAACAGACAACAAGGGTGGCAATGCAGCAACAGACAACAAGGGTAATGGCACCAACAATGGCAAGACTGCTGATACTGCAAAGACAACACCTAAGACAGGTGACAGTGTAGCTGTGATGATGATTTTAGTAGCACTTCTCGGTGTTTCCGGAGCAACTGTATTGGTTGTTAGAAAGAGAAGAGAGTTCTAATATTAGTATGATTTCATCATTGAAGTTAAGAACAGATTAGTATAATTTTTAAATATAATGCAAGAGGTAAAGTTGTTTATCTCTTGCATTATTTAAATACGACAATAGCTGAATGGAGAAATGAGGATTATCATGAGTATGAACATAAGCCGTCTTCAAAGAATAGTGGCGGTAATACTGACCATAGGATTGGCCTGTGTCGGTTTTGGAAAAGAAAAGTCATATGGGGCAGAAGAGCAAGTGGTGGTAAAGCTGACGGCAAGCCGGTCGGAGGTTCAGGCAGGAGAACATCTTTCCGTAACATTAGCGATTGAGCAGAATAAAGGAGTGTCCGGTCTGGTCGTAAGATTCTGCTATCCACAAGATACATTGTCACTTGTTTCTGTGAAGCATGCGGCGGAGAGCGAATATAAGACGGCTGTGATTTTCCCTGCGCAGGACATGTTAGAAGAGGGAGCCAATCTTGATGCTACGGCAGAGGGAAGAGTCGGTTTTGCTTATGTAGAGATGAAGAATAATCAACATACCGGTGACATTGTTGTGGCAGATTTTTTGGTTAAGACAGGAGCGAAGGCAGGGGAAGCGACATTTACCTATGAGTATCTGGATGCCTCCAATGCCGCGGGAGAAGTGTTAGAAGTATCAGGAAAAGAGGCAACCTTTCAAGTGGTTCAGACCGCTAACGACAGTTCTGGCGAAAGTAAAGCAGAGCCATCGGAACAGAAGCAGCAGTCTGTCACTGATAAAGGGAATCAAGGAAGTGAAGCGGGAAAAGCAGACAGTACAACAAAGGATATTCAAAACAGGGAAAACATGACAGAGCCGCAGGCATCCGGTGGAAACAATGATACAGAGCATAACACACTTTCACAAAGAGATGTAGTAACACAGCAGACATCGGCAGGAGAGTCGGCAGTTCACGAAAATGACAGCGGCAGCACCGGAAAAAATAACGAAAACGGAGTGAACAATGAGACTGCAAAGAACGATGAAGGAACCGGCATTACGAGTGATGGAATAGACAGTAACAAAGAGAGTATAAACGAAAAAGTAGCAGGAAAAGCGGCTGAATCGAATCATACGGCAAAAAAGTCAGGAAGAGCAGAGGGTGTTGTAGTGGGCTGTGTGGCAGTTGTGGTATTGATGGCCGGGATGATCACATATATTGTTATTAGAAAAAGAAAAATAAGTAAACCAAAGGAAGAGAACCGGGAATAAAAAATCAGGAATAAAAAATAGGAATAAGGACATCGCAGGCAATAGAGGATATCGCCACAGGGTGATTTTGGAGGAATTGACAATGCGGAAAAAATTGGCAGGAGTATTATCATGTGCACTCATGCTGTCAGCAGGTGGACAGATTAGTTTTAACCGTTATCATGAGAATTATGTCTATGCAGAAAATAGGGTTTCTGATGTGATAGAAATCGCACAGGTAAGTGATTTTGGGAAGATACAGGATAATGTATCAGGTCATTATCAGCTTGTGGCGGACATTGACTTTAGTACTTTAGAGGATAGGGATTTACAGAGTAATGAGCAGGGGGAAGTCTATTATCCTATTACATTTGCGGGAGAATTAGATGGAAACGGACATACTGTCAAAGGGGTGGAGAGAGGATTGTTTGACAGCATTGATGCCGGGGGAAAGATTTATGATTTAGTAATTGAGGCTGATTTTGGCGGAAGTGTGCGCATGGGAAGCGAGAAAAGCGAAGAAAGTATAGAAAGCAGGATGCAGGTAAAGTATACCTGCGCCGGAAGGAATCAGGGGAGCATTCAGAATTGCAGAGTGGATTGCCGGATATCCGATATAGAGGGTGTGGAGACGGATTGTCTGTATGTGTATGGATTGTGTCAGGAAAATGAAGGAATTATCTCAGATAGTGAGGTGCATATTGAGGCAACGGCTATCAGAGGAGATATGATAGGAATGTATGTAGCAGGCATTTGTGACGTCAATGATAAGACTATAAAGAATTGCACTGCCGGACTTCAGATATTCGAAAATGAGGCAGAGCAGATGTATGTGAGTGGTATTTGCAACAGGAATGCGTATATAGCGGCTTCGGAGGATTTATCAAAGAACCGGTCCTTTGGAACGATTACGGACTGCAGGACAGAGGGACAGGTGAAGTCCTTTGGACAGCGAGATATTGAATTTGGCGGAATTTCCATTGAAAATGATGGAATTATCGAAAAATGTGAAAATGGGGTCAATTGTGATATCATTACTGTCTGTTCAGGGGGAATAGCAGCTAAAAACAGTGCCATGCTTCTTCGCTCTGTCAATCATGGGGAACTGACGATAAGAGGGGAGATAGAGGGATTTGATTGTGTGATGGGAGAGATTGCAGGAAAATCAGATGGTACCATGAAGGGATGCGACAGTGATGGTAAGGTTGTGTCTGTTTTAGCAGAAGAAAAACAGCAGGTGGTGCTGATGCCCACGGAGCAAGTGTTGTATGGTGACGTTAATGGCGATGATGATATTACGATGGAGGATGCAATACTGCTTAGGAGGGCACTTGCCGGTTATAGCACAATAGAGATAAATAAGGATTGGGGAGATATGGATCAGGACGGAGAGATTACAAGTGCAGATGTGGTAATATTGTTGCAATACCTTGCCGGTTATTGTGTATAAAAAATAAGAATGGAGAATGCTTATGAAAAAAAATTTTAGAAAAATTTTGACAGGACTTGTCTCAGCGGTTACAATAACAGCGTTGGTACAGGTAAATACGTTATCCGGTTATGCGCAGATAACCTCCAAGTCTGCCCATATGGGGCAGAGATTATCGGCACCGGTGACAAGAGCAGCTTTGGCTGTGGATGAAATTTCAACAGTAACGGATTTTGATATGTTTGCCAATGATTATGGATATCAGGATTTTTCTGCTTTCGATAATAAAAAGGACAGAAGGGCGCTGTATCAGGAGATTGCCCGTATAGCAGGTGATTTTTGGAACAGCAGTGCTGATTTGAACAATGTCTATAACAATCTATATGAAATTGATTCGGTAAATTTAGCGCAATATAATCTGACATTTGATGAGGTAGTAGAGACCTACTTTGCCTTTAAGGAGGATAACCCTATATTCTATTATCTGTCAAATGTTGTCTACATTAAGGGTGTAAAATTATATCTGTATGCCGATGCCGATTATGCGAAGGCGTCAGCCCGTAAGCAGTATCAGGAGAGTATTATTAACGGACTGAATGAGTTTATCCGCGCGACAAATGGCATGACGACAGATTTTGATATTATTCTTGAAGTACATGACATGATCAGTGATAAAATCCAGTATGCATATCAGGCCAATGGTCAGCCGTCTAATGAAGCCTATGCACATAATATTCTGGGATATTTTGATGAAAGCTATGGGGAGGGCGTGTGCGAGTGCTATGCCCGTACGTATGCGCTGGCATTGAATCTGTTAGGAATTGAAAATGTATATGTGACAGGTGTGGCCGGTACAGAGGACCATGTATGGAATATCGTAAAATTGGATGGCAGTTATTATTATATCGATTGTACATGGGATGACGGGGGCGATAGCTATGATTATTTCCTAAAGGGAGAAAATTCTGTATTTAAGACAGATCATTTTGCTAATTCTAACCAGGCAACCGGTGTGGATTATCTTTATCCGTTGCCAAAGGTCAGTGATGGTGATTATGTGTATGAAACAGAGAAAACGATTGAGATTGACAGTGTCAGAGATTTCAAGAGAATTGCCCTATATCCGTCAGGAAATTATCAGTTGACAGGTGATGTGGATTTTAGCAATATTCATGTAAATAATGCCAGTATCTATCAGTATTTGAAGTTTACCTTTGATGGAATTATCAACGGGAATGGTCACATGGTCAGAGGCTTAAAGGTGGGCTTGTTCGAGACCATTGGAAGAGAGGCAGTGATTCGGAATTTATTATTGGAGGCAGATTTCAGCGGCAGTGCATGGCAGGACGGTCAGAATAAGTATGGAGCCATCAAATACGCATTGGCACAGAATAATCTGGGACTGATTGAAAAGTGCAGTGTTGATTTCTCTATGAAAGATATTGAGGGAATGGGCACCATTAGTGTCATGAATATTGGCGGATTTGTCAGAAATAATTATGGAATTATAAAGAATAGCAGTGCAGAGGTCAAATTGACAGGAAACACTTCTCAGGTTGAGCAGATATCACTGGGAGGCATGGTATTTAACAATTATGGAAAAGTGGATAGCTGTGAGGCAGCGATAGAGGTTAAGGACAATGACATAGAAAGACTTTTTGTAGGTGGATTCTGCGCTATGAGTATCAATGCGGATTCTATGGTAAGTAACTCCAAAGTCAGTGGTATAGTGACTTCCTATGGCAGTAATTCTATTGTTTTTGGTGGAATTGTGCCGGAAAATAATGGTATCATTGATGGCTGTGAGAGTAATGTGTCATGTAATCTTACTTCGGTTTATTCCGGCGGTATGACGGGCCTGAATCATTTTATTGTGAAAAACTGTGTCAATCAGGGAAGGATAGCAGGGAATATATCCTATCTTGGCGGTGTTGCTGGATATAATAAAGGTGTTTTAGAGAGATGTACCAATAGCGGAAGTATCAGCTATGGCAGCGGAAGCCAGAGCGTGGGTGGTATTACAGGAATGACAGGAACCACCTGTATTATCAGTCATTGTGAAAACACAGGGGCGATT
Source organism: uncultured Lachnospiraceae bacterium (assembly GCA_902767015.1). GTDB lineage: Bacteria > Bacillota > Clostridia > Lachnospirales > Lachnospiraceae > Bovifimicola. The sequence goes on from CACXFV010000100.1 coordinate 17,412, forward strand.
ACAGGACAGCAGAGTGGCAGTAGTGAGATTGCTACGGGAGGAATTGTAGGAAGGGTTCCGCTCAATACCGGTAGCTCCTATGATGCTAACCATAATCTGATTGTGACACCGGGCTATGTATTTATCAAGGATTGTAAGAATACCGGAAGTATCGGAGGCGATAATAACGGTGCCATTGCCGGCATCATCAGTGTTGCCAATAAAGAGAGTCAGGTGATTTTGAAAAATTGTACGAACACAGGAAGTATAAGTGGCAAGTCAAAGGATACATTATCCGGTGCCACCAATATACACAGTAATGCGAAACGTACCAATGACATTTCCGTTGTGTTGATAAATAACACTGCTGCAGCTCAGGGGATTGTAACAGAAAGAAAATTGTCACACGTCAATATTGGTGAAAATCTAAAGATTGACAGTGCGGCGCAGAATCAGCGTGTATATTATTCTGCTGTCAATTCTACCTATGCCGGCGGTACTGTGAAAGGCACATCCGCAGGAAATGATGTATTAGTCATTTATGATACAAATGGAAACTTTGATTATGAGCTAATCGTAGTGGATGCCGAAAAGCATACATGGAATGAGGGTATCGTAATGAGAGGTGCTGACCGTACACATTTTGGTGTGATAGAATATACCAGTGCAGAGGGGGATGCCATCAAGTATGAGATGATTTCAGAAGACCCTGATGTGGAGGATGCGACAAAAGTATTGTATGGTGATGCCAATCAGGACGGAGTTGTTGATACACAGGATGGGGTGATATTAAAGAAATATCTGGCGGGTTACAACGATATTCAGATTGATGTGGAATTATGTGATGTAGATGATGATGGCAGTATCACCAGTGCTGACGTTGTGCTGGTGGCGAAATATCTGGCCGGCTATCCTGTAGCCATCAGAAGATAGAAGGCATATTTAGTACATATTATTTTTAAAACAGAAAGGAATCGGGAAGAACCGGTGTCAGAAGTGGTGAATATCAGTTCTGACAGGTTGGTACAGTTATCATGAACAAGAAAGAAATATCAGAAATCAAGAAGCTGTTGACACCGGAGCATGCGGTGGTAACGAGAATCTGTGGTTGTTATGTAGATGGAGAAAAGGAGATTAAGTTTACTTCGAAGGAAGCGTTTAATTCGCTGTCAGAGGATGAGGCATTTAAGTATTTTGATATTTTCAGACATACTTTGACAGGAACGCTGGGAAAGAATCTCATCAATATGGAATTTCCGAATGAGGAAGAATTAGAGGGAGGAAGACAGGAATTTTTGTTAAAGCTTAAAAACAGTCAATTGCAGGATGATGAATTGCTGGATGAGTTCTATCAAAATGTCATTGCTAACTATCAGTATGCTTCCAATTATTATATCATTCTGATTCACGCTGTTTATGATGTTCCTGGGAAATCCACAGATGGGACAGAGATGTTTGATGCCTCTGACAGTGTGTATGATTATGTGATATGCAGCATATGTCCGGTAAATCTGTCAAAGTCCGGCTTAAGTTACGATGCAGATACCAATAGCATCAGCGAGCGGGTTCGGGACTGGATTGTAGGAGCACCGGCGAATGGTTTTTTGTTCCCGGCATTCAACGACAGAGACACAGATGTACATAGTCTTTTGTATTTTTCTAAGAATCCGGAGGAACTTCAGGACGATTTTATCGGAAATGTTTTAGGTGCCAATATTCCTATCTCAGCGGGTAATCAGAAGGAGATTTTTAATCAGATTATCACGAATACCTTCGGTGATGATTGTGATTTTGATACGATTAAGACAATCCATGAAAATCTGAATGAAATGATAGAGGAAAACAAGGACGAGCCGGAGCCTCTTATGCTGACACAGAATGATGTAAAACATATATTTGAAGACAGCAGTATACCTAATGAGAAAATAGAAGTGCTGGAAAAACAGATTGTGGAGAATGTCGGTGAGCGGCAGGCGCTTGTGGCAGACAATATAGCAGATGTTCGGAAATTCAATATACAAATGCCGGATGTTGTTATTAAAGTGAGTCCTGACAGAACCGATTTGGTAGAGACAAGAGTCATTGACGGGAAGCAGTGTCTCGTCATTGAGGTGACGGACAGAATTGAGGTCAATGGTGTAAGTGTGATTGCGTCCAGACCAGACAGAGAGTGAGTGAATAGTCAGATGTCTATGACTGTATTTAACAGACTTAGTGCAGAAGTACTGCCAACTAGATGGAATAATCGGGAGGAGAACCAATGATAACATATTTTTTTGATAACGTCGATTTTGGTACAGTGGCATTTGCAGGAATTATTTTTGCATTTGCACTAACCTGTCTGCTGCTCTATAAATGTACCAGAATATTGCCGAGAGATATGGGAAGGGAATTTGCCCATGACGGGACTTTATCGGCAGGGAAACCCAGAGGTGCAGGATTTATCTTTATCCTTGTATTTGTGCTTGCGACAGCTATATTTGCCAGAATTAATACAGAGATTATCATTTATCTCATTCTGGTGGTGGCAGCCATGCTGACCGGATTTCTTGATGACTGTGCAAAGACACCATGGGGAGAATATAAAAAAGGGATACTTGACCTTGTCATTGCGGTAATGTTGGCGGTTACTTTTTTAAATTTTAATGACAATACCATACTTTTGGCCAGTGTGAACCGGTATATTACGATTCATAAAATTGTATTTGGCGTGCTGATTGTCATTCTTGTATGGGCATCCATCAATGTTACCAACTGTTCAGACGGTGTGGATGGTCTGTCAGGCACCCTTACAATCATTACGCTTGCCTCCATTTATGTGATTGATCATATAAAGAATATGGATAGAGATTTCTCCTATTTGATTTTGGTGTTTATGATCAGCATTCTTGCTTATCTGTGGTTTAATGCGACACCAAGCAAGATGCTTATGGGAGATGCAGGCTCCAGAGCAATGGGTTTGTTTATCAGTATTGCGATACTGAAAAGCGGCTCACCGGTGCTATATCTTTTGGCCGCCGGTGTTTTGATCGTGGATGGTGGATTAGGGCTGATTAAGGTGGCACTTTTGAGATTCTTAAAAATTAAAATCATGAAAAATGTGAGAACACCGATACATGACCATGTCAGAAAGGTATGGGGATGGTCAAATACGCACACAGTGTACAGATTTTCTATCATACAGATTATGCTGTCGATTGTAGCGGTTTATCTTGTGTGGAAGTAGTAAATAAGGCATGAGAAATGAACTGCCGGCTTATGGAGGACAAAGGATGTTATTCATAAGTCGGCAGTCTTTTTGAATATTTATAGAAAATAAAAGCGCATCATCCGGAATGAGTGATGAGACATATCAGGTGTGATAGACAGCCCTCTCTCCGCCAATATATTTATATCTGGTTCTAGCACATACCACATGTGCATTTCCGATTGTTTTTTGATTTGTTCTCACAGGAACAGCTACCGGCTTAAGATGCATCCCGATTAGCGTATCTCCAATATCAATTCCGGCGTCTGCCTGTATAGTTTCAATTGCCACAGCCTCATGAAAGCTTGCGAAGGCAGCGGTCGAGAAGGAACCACCTGCTTTTAATTGGGGAATCACATTGACAATGGGAAATCTGTATTCTTTTGCACATTTTTTTTCAACAATAAGTGCACGGTTGAGATGCTCACAGCACTGTGCTGCAAGGTATATCCCATTTTCGGAAGTGATTTGAAATATGGTATCAAATACTGCTTTTCCGATTTCTGCACTTGAAAAAGAACCAATCATATGATTGGCAATCTCACTCGATGAGCAGCCCACCACTAAAATCGCTCCCGGTTCAAGGCCTGCCACAGACAAAAGTTCATTTACCACATTTATGGTATTTTCTATTATATTCGTTACATCAAAGTTTTTATCAGTAGAAATTCCGTTAACCATAATGCTCCTCCTTATTTTCTGATAGTGAATTGCGTTCGCAACCAGAACAATCATACATCAGATTAAAGTTAAAATCAACGAATACTTTTAGGGATTCATGAATATTATCCTGTAAATTACCTATAATGATAGAAGTCATAAGTTTAAAAGGAAACTGATAAACTACGTATGAATGGCATAGATTCATTCAATAAAATTGTGGAGGAAAGAAATGACAGGGAAATTTGATTTATTATCGGATAAAGACAAAATGAAGTATGAGATAGCGGAGGAATTGGGATTGCTTGATAAAGTCAGGGCAACAGGCTGGAAATCGCTGTCTGCAAGGGAAGCAGGAAAAATCGGCGGAATCATGACGGCAAGAATCAAAAAGGAGCTTGCCATGAATGTAAATGAGGGAAAAAACGTTTAAGTGTTAATTTTTTATTAATAAAAAAAATGTACTGTTCTTATTTTACAAGATATGTTATCATATATATAAGAGAAGAGAGATATATTATATGGAAACAGAAGGGAAGATGGAATTTCACAGAAAGTGGGTGGTAATATGAAATTTCAGAGAATCAATGAGGATACAATCAGATGTATAGTTTACAAGCAGGATATGCAGGAATATGGGATTGTGTTGGAGGATTTTTTTAAGAACAAGAGTAAGATACACGATTTTTTGCATGATATTGTAGAACGTGCTGAACTGGAAATCGGGTACACACCGAAAGAGGGAATGCTGTCTATGCAGATTATACCGATTAATCCGAATATGATTTCTATTACATTTTCTGAGAATATGAATGATAGCTATGATAGTATTATCAATAATATCAGGAGTACCATTGAAGATACAATGGAAGAAGAATATAATGCGATAGAAGATGATGAATACGAGGAATATGATGATGGATCGTCTGAGTATGAGCCGGGAAGCAGATTCGTGGATGGTGGAGGATATGGGTATTCTGACAGTGATGGCATGACGAAGTCAGCGATTGTAATGATAGCAATGTCTTCTATGGAGAAGCTGACCCATTTTTGCCGGACACTGAATTGCACAAAGACGGTAACCAGTGAGTTATATTATTTAAGGAATCGGGACGTATACTGTCTCATTATCGAGAAAAACAGACTATCGGAGGCAGATATGAGACAATTGCTCATATTGGCAGTAGAATATACATCCAACATTACGGATGAGACAAAAGTCATTTATCATGTGAGAGAACATGGAGAGCAGATTATTGACAAGAGTGCCTATAGAATCTTAAAGAATTATATGTAAGTGTTGCGTGAATATGTCAGGGAGTGCATTATGTGCACTCCCTATTTTTCTAACAGAGGTTTACAAAAACCATTCAATTGGTCAACGCATTTTTTTTAATAATGCCGATGCCCAAAGCATAAGGACCGGTGTGACATCCAATCGCTGTTCCGATGATTACTTTGATGGAATCACATTTTATGCTGAGTCTTTCTTCAAATTCCTTCGTAAACCCCACGGCCTCATCGTAGTTATATCCGCAGGCAGTTACAAAATTAAATTCCTCTTTCTTATTTTCGGGTTTTTTGAAGAAGGATTCGATACAGGATAATACACTCTGCAAGGATTTCTTTCTGCTTCTTGAAATACCGCCAAGGGAAATATCGCCATCCTGCATAATGATGGTAGGACGGATACCAAGCTTGTCACCTGCGATGACGGCAAGCTTGCCGATTCTTCCATTTTTAATCAGATATTCTAAAGAGCCAACGGTAAAAAATATCTTGCCGGAGCCTTTTATTCGTTCTAGTTCTTTTATGGTATCCTCATAGGAGATTCCGGCGTCTCTGAGTTTGACGGCTTCATTGACAAATAATGCCTGACTTGCCGTATTTAACGTGGAATCAATGACAGCAATCTTTGCATCAGGATTCGATTCAGTGAGAATATCTCTGGCAGTGCAGGCACTGTTATAAGAACCGCTGAATTTTGCAGTAATTGTTGTACAGATAATCGGAATCTTCTTCTCGACAAATGGCGTAAAAGTGTCGAGATAATCTTGAATAGAAGGAAGTGATGATTTTGGAACAGCATGTTCATTAATCATCCTTAAGTAAAAGGAATCATGGTCAATCCCCTCTCCTTCCTTCAGATAATTGGTGCCATCAAAAGTTACATAAAAAGGAACTACGGTAACATTGTGTTCTGTGAGATAATCCTGTTGTAAATCGCAGGCACCGTCACTTATAATCTGATAATTCATAATATTCTCCATTCCAGAGCGTTTGTTGATGCGTTCATTGTAAGCAATATACCTAAGAGAAAATGATAAATTTCAATAAAGGTGTAATGGTATCATTTCCTTCTAGTATAATGAGTAGCTTGTGACGCTCAATTAATAAAATCAACGACATTATAACACGCGGTTATAAAAACTACAAGATAGATTTTGAAAATAGTCTTAGAAAATAGCCTTAGAAGTATTTTCACACTTTTCACATTTTTTTCATTAATTTATGCTATAATGCTATCAAAATAGCATTAGGACGAGGTTTATGGTATGTTTAGATTATGGGCCAAAATATGGAAAGATAATCATATGATGAAAGATATTACGATTGAAAATGCGAGTAAAGAATTGACCAGAACGAAAAAAGTACTGGCTGCGGTGGAGGAGGTGAGTTATGCCTTTGACCTTGGAAAACCGATATGGCTGGAGGTTAATATCGCAGAGTTTAAAAAAAGTGCAAGAACAAGATTTCGCAGAGATAATTTTATTGAAGAGGTGGACTTTGATTATCTGGAGATACAGATGATAGAGGAGGATGAAGCAGAAGAGTGAACGGTATTGTATAACGCCGGTGTTTGTGGTATCATGAGTAGTGAAAAATAAATAGAACGTAGTAACAGAAAGGTTAGGGATAGATGGGAAACAGACAGGATAGTGAGTGTATTAAAGAGAACTGCAGTGGTTGTGCGCAGGCAGGAGAATGCAGTCAGGCATCAGAGAAAGAACAGGTACTGCATAATCAGATTGGTAAAGTAATTGCCATCATGAGTGGAAAAGGTGGCGTAGGTAAATCATTTGTGACAGCCTCCATTGCGGCAGGATTGGCAAGGAAAGGATATAAGGTTGGAATCCTTGATTCAGATATCACGGGTCCGTCGATTCCTAAGATGTTCGGCATGGATGGCATGGCATCCGGTGATGAGCACGGCATCTATCCGGTTGTTTCAAGGAGTGGCATCAAGGTGGTGTCGGTCAATTTATTGTTGCCGGATAAGGAAGAGCCTGTCATATGGAGAGGACCGATTATCGCAGGTGTTGTGAAACAGTTTTACTCGGAGGTCTACTGGGGAGAGCTTGACTATCTGCTGATTGATATGCCACCGGGAACAGGCGACGTCCCTCTTACTGTATTTCAGACCATTAAGGTAGATGGTGCAATCGTAGTTACTTCACCGCAGCAGCTTGTGGGAATGATTGTTAAGAAGGCCCATCATATGGCATGCAAAATGGATATCCCTGTCATGGGTATTATTGAGAATTTTAGCTATTTGGAGTGTCCGGATTGCGGAAGAAAGATAGAGATATTTGGAAAAAGCAATATTGATGAGGTGGCAGCACAACTTAATGTTCCGGTGCTCGGCAGGGTGCCGGTGGTTTCGGAATACGCAGGCATGGCCGATGCAGGCAGGTTTGATGACATAGAATGTGGATATATGGAAGGCGCAGTAAAAGCAGTTGCTTCATTAGCTGTGTAGATAAATGTTGTATGTAAAGTTAGTTTGAGAAAGGATTTTAACAGATGAATATGAAGGAAGAAAATGAATGGGAAGAATTTGATATTTCCTATGACGATGATGAAGAAATGGAAAGTGCAACACAGGGTGAGGACACCAATGAAGCCAGGGAGACAGAAAAAGTGGAGGAAGCAGAGGAAGACAGTTCTAAAGGCTTTTGGAGAGAATTTTTCAGTTGGGTCAGAGTGTTTGTCGGTGCTTTTATTGTTGCCTATCTGATCAGTAACTTTGTGATTGTCAATGCGAGAGTTCCATCCGGCTCTATGATCAGTACGATTAATATTGGAGATAAAGTAATCGGCTTCCGGCTTTCCTATCTGTTTTCTGATCCGGAAAGAGGCGATATTGTGATGTTTAATGCACCGGATAAGGAGAACACCATTTATATTAAGCGTGTCATCGGACTTCCGGGGGACGTGATACGAATTGAGAATAATACGCTTTACATTAATGGTAAGTTGTATGAGGAAAAGTATATCAAAAATGGATGGCAGAAAATGGCGGGGACATATGAAAAAAAGGTTCCCAAGGGGCAGTATTTTATGATGGGGGATAACAGGGACTACTCTAATGATTCAAGAAGCTGGGGAACAGTTCCTAAAAAGGAGATTATTGCGAAGGCGATTTTCAGGTATTACCCATCCGTTAAGTCTCTTTTAAAATAACGGATACGATGACTGTGTTAACAGTCGGTTTGTGTGAACTTTAAAGAAAATGCAAGTGAGAAGCAGTATGGCAAAGAATAAGCAATATTTTAATAACAATAAAGCAAATAAGAAGAACAGTGGCAGCGCCAAAGGAAAGACCTGTGAACCCCGGGCTCATGACGGGAACAGCGAGGACAACAAGAAGGATAATCTTATTTTTACTTACTCTGCCATTGAACAGAAGCGACATCATATAGTCAGTCCGGGAAAATGTCTGGTCTATTATCTGGGGATTTTTCCTTTTGTTCCCCTGGGGCTGAATATGTATTCCATAGGGGTGCATAAGCTGGAAAGCCGTGTGTATCGGGCGTTGTTGTTTATGGCAGCGACATTCATGGCAGTGATTATGTTTACAGAGATATTAATGTGGATTAACAGGATTTTCTATGTGTATCTGATTGATGAGAGGGGGGGCTTATACAGGCTTCGGATATCTAATTTTTGGTATAAAATCAAGAATCAGACATATCTTCTCAATCCTATGGGAAATTCCGGCGGCAGACTTTTCAGAATGTACTATATGCTGATTGGTATCAAGAGAGTGTTGGAGAATATATCAGATACAGTGACATATGATGAGCTCATTGCCATGGGGAAACTGTGGAAGTTTGAAGATGTGTCAGATGTTGTTGTGAAGAAAAAGAGCATATCCTTTAAGGCAAGAATCATTAATAAGTCAAATGTTCACGACAAGGGGCAAAAGCACTGGGGGAGTCATGGGAAGAAAAAAGTGCGTATCAGCAGGGTATATGAAAATGACAGCAGAATGATAAGTTTTTTGCAGCATAAAGATTACAATGAATCTGAAAAGATGAGTGAAATCATTCAGGAGATTATTCAGGCGGACACCCCGTTTAAGAAGACCGTCAGATTCACATTGGTGTGGACTTCCCTGATGGCATGGGCTGCAGTTATTTTGCTGAGCGGCGACTTTGCAAAAGCAGCAGGAATCAGGTCAGGGGAATACGTGCTGACAAGCATGGCTGACGGCGAGGAAAATGAAAAAAAGGCATATGTTTCGGTCAATGATGCGGAGGATTACTTTTTCGTGGCGGATTACGGCAGATTATACCGACCGATTTTGGTGCTCTATGGCTTTGTTGAGCTGATTTATCTGGTGAGCAAGGGAACAGATTTTTTGATTGCAATGGCGAAAAAGGAAGAATAGACTATCAGATTGTAATAGAACGAGCGAATCCGTCAGGATTCGCTTTTGTGATAAATAAGTGAAAATTTTTCATGAAATTTTAACAGAATTATCAAATAACTGTTAGAAAAGAGAGTTATGATACCGATAACGCTTCAGACATAGGAGGAGCATTTCTTCCAATGTCTGAGAGGAATGTTATTGTATAGAAAACAATATTCAGATAGAAAGGGTTGATGTTTTATGAGAAGAAAAAATATTAAATTACCTGTCATTTGTCTTGCAGTTGCACTGGCAAGTATGACATTCACAGGTTGTAGTGATAGTGCCTCCGATACTTCTAAGAGTAGTGAGATTAGTCGGAGTATTGAAAATGATGTGGATAAAAATATTAGTAGTGATGACAGTGATGCGTCATCAGACGCACTGACGGAGGAAACTGTCAAGGCAAATGCGGCATATGTGATTACACCAAAATATACAGAGGAGGAGCTTTCTGATGACTATGATGAGAAGGAGGCAGTCACTGTAAAGCTGACGGGAGATACCGCAGAGTGCAGTGATGCAGGGGTTGAAGTGAAAGAGGGCACGGTGACAATACTATCATCAGGTACGTATGTATTCAGTGGTTCCCTCGAAGATGGAAGAGTTGTGATAGATGCAGACAAGTCAGACAGTGGTGTGGTAAGACTGGTATTGGCAGGGGCAGATATTACCTCATCAGATGGTTCGGCCATTTATGTAAAAAATGCGGAGGAGACAATTATTACCCTGAAGGAAAATACAGAAAATACTGTGGCAGATGGCAAAGAGTATTCTGCTGAGAATGAGACAGAGGGAATGAATGCGGCGATTTACAGTAAAGACGACCTCACCATTAACGGAAAAGGAGCACTTAAGGTGAATGCGTGCCGCAATCATGGTATTCAAAGCAAGGATGATTTGCTGCTGATCAGTGGAGAACTCAGTGTGACATCGGTAGGAGATGCCATTGTCGGAAAGGACAGTGTCGTCATCAAAGAGGCGGCACTTGTAATTGATTCACAGGAGCAGGGAATCAAAGGAACCGGTAACAAGGAGGAAAAAGGATACATTTATATCGAAAATGCGAAGATTGACATTAACGCTGTCGATGATGGTATGCATTCTGATACGGTCATCCAGATTGACGGAGGAACAATTGATATTGCGTCAGAGGATGACGGCATTCATGCGGATATCAAAATTTTGATTAATGATGGAAAAATTAATATCAAAGACAGCTATGAGGGATTAGAAGCCTGCATGATTATTATGAATGATGGCGATGTTGATATCAATGCCGGTGATGATGGAATCAATGCCACAAATGGACTGAACACCGGTATGGGAATGAATGGCGGTATGAACGGAAGAATGAATGAAAACATTACCTCTGATGATGGTGTACAGAATGATGGGCGGACAGAGAATAAGCGGCAGGGTGGAAGGATGAAAGGAGCAAGACCTGATACCGCTGAAGGAAACGGAGAGATGTCAAATAGACAGATGCCTGAGATGGCGAATGGAGAGCTGCCGGAGATGCCGGGCGGAGAGATGTCAGGTATGCCGGATGGAGAGCTGCCGGAGATGCCGAACAGAGGGGACAATCCGTCTGACTTTGGAGATTCTGATGAGAAGGAGGGCTCCGCTTCTTCTGACAATACGGCGCTGAAGGTGTTAGACATGGTATTTGAAATGAATGGTGGAAATCTGTATATCAATGCAGGTGGTGACGGACTTGATTCCAATGGCAATCTTGTCATGAACGGCGGTACGGTGATTGTTGACGGACCGGAGAACAACGGAAACGGCGCAATTGATTATGAAAATTCATTTGACATGAATGGAGGGCAATTGATTGCGGCCGGTGCTTCCGGAATGGCCATGACACCTTCGTCAGACTCAGCAGTCAATTCCGTAATGATTACATTCTCAAGCTCATATAAAAATACGAAAATCATGCTTAAGGATTCACAAGGCAATGAGGTAATCGCCTATACACCGGTTAAGAGCTTCAATTCGATTGTATTCTCTGATAAAAACTTGAAAAACGGCGAGACATATACGGTATACGCTGACGGAGAAGAAATAGACAGCTTTACCATTTCACAGGTGATAACCACTGTAGGAAACGGAGGTGGCATGCAGGGCGGAGGCTTTGGCGGAGACGGCATGAAAAATGGTGGCTTTGGCAGAGAAGAAAATAAAAATTAAATTTACTTATTTGGAAATGTGTGCTATATTTATAAGCGGAAAATATAGCACACATTTTTGGTGTTATTGATTAAGGAGGATTTCACTATGGTTAGAGCAATTGTCGGGGCATGCTGGGGTGATGAAGGTAAGGGAAAGATTACTGACATGCTGGCAGAAAATTCCGATATCATTATAAGATTTCAGGGCGGAAGCAATGCAGGTCATACAATTATCAATAACTACGGAAAGTTTGCGTTACACCTTTTGCCGTCAGGTGTTTTCTATCATCATACAACATCTGTGATAGGGAACGGTGTGGCACTTAATATACCATATCTTGTAAAGGAGATTAATGAATTAGTTGAGAAGGGAGTACCGAAGCCTAATATATTAGTTTCCAACAGGGCACAGATTCTGATGCCTTATCATATTCTTTTTGATGAATATGAAGAGGAGAGGCTTGGCAAGAAGTCGTTTGGTTCCACTAAGTCAGGAATAGCACCATTCTACTCAGATAAGTATGCCAAGATTGGTTTTCAGGTATCGGAATTATTTGATGAAGAAGTGCTGAAGGAAAAGGTATACAGGGTATGTGAGCAGAAGAATGTGATACTGGAGCATATGTATCATAAGCCGGTAATCAATCCGGAAGAGCTTCTTGTGACCTTAAGAGAATACAGAACGATGGTAGAACCATATGTATGTGATACTGTTACATATCTCAGCAATGCGGTGAAGGAAGGTAAGAATATCCTGTTAGAAGGACAGTTAGGCTCCCTTAAGGATCCGGATTTTGGAATCTACCCGATGGTGACATCCTCCTCGACACTTGCAGCCTATGGTGCGATTGGGGCAGGTATTCCACCATATGAGATTAAGGATATTATCACGGTGGTGAAGGCATATTCCAGTGCAGTAGGAGCAGGAGAATTTGTCAGTGAGATATTTGGTGAAGAAGCCGATGAGCTGAGAAGGCGAGGCGGCGATGGCGGTGAGTTTGGTGCAACTACAGGAAGACCGAGAAGAATGGGGTGGTTTGACTGCGTGGCATCAAGATATGGATGTAAGATACAGGGAGCTACTCAGGTGGCACTTACGGTCATAGATGTTCTTGGATATTTAGATGAGATTAAGGTGTGTGTAGGTTATGAGATTGATGGAAAGGTAACCAGGGATTTCCCGACTACAGTAGAGCTTGCAAAGGCAAAACCTGTATATGAGACATTGCCGGGTTGGAAGTGTGAGATTAAAGGAATTAAGAAGTACGAAGATTTACCGGAGAATTGTAGAAAATATATTGAATTTATTGAAAAAGAGCTTGAAGTGCCGGTGAAGATGGTATCAAACGGACCGGAGAGACATGATATTATCTATAGATAGTGCATAAGTTAGACCGTTGATAAAGAAATGCCACAGATGGGAGTGTAAACCTGTCTGTGGCATTTTTATAATGTACGGATACGAAAGTCTTTGTGTAAATTCAATAATGCTAAGGAGTCAGTCAGTTGTTTTATCCTTATTTTCCACATCAGCAGCGTCATTAAGGTGAGGATTGTAACTTCTGAATACCTTAGCAATCCACATGATGAGATACAGCATGACTGGTATAAAGACCGAGGCAAACAAGGAAGCAAAGAAGAATTTCTGGGTATATTCATTGTTGAGAATTGCCAGTATCAAGGTCGTGAGATATAACAGTACGATAATGATAATGGCGAGCAATGCATTAAAACGCTTAAATTTTGTATAAAACTTATCCATTATAATCTCCATTTCTGAGCAGTTTATTGTAAAAGAATCTATCTCTGTAAGCTCTATCTGATTAAGTGCGTATCAGATTAGAAAAATTATAATTGATATAGGAGGAAAAATCAAGCTTCCTTCCAAAGAAATAAATGAACCTCTACGGCTCCCGCTTCCTCCTGTAGCCCGGCAAAGCAGAAAATTTTTTGAAGATAAAATACCGATAGAATTTGTGAGAAAGGAATAGGTATACCTGGAGGGAAAGTGCCATTTATTCATGCAATGTATTAATAATAAAAACTAAATGACCGATATAATTATATAGGCGAAAGATAATTAGAGTAGCGGCATGATATTTACAAAAGGATTTGTAGCAATCGAATATGTCAGGGACGACATTCATTAGAAGAATATTGTTTTCTCAGGTATCCTGCGTTATTGGCAGAGTGCCTTCTGCTCATATTTCATGGTACATTTTCGGAATATAAGACAGAGATTGCGGCAGGCAATCCGCTTTAGATGAGATATGGAGATGATGACATGAGTATATCAATGAATACACAATCAAACTATCATACAGGAAAGACTGCTTATCCGATGGGTGACGGAGTGAAAGAGCAAGGATTTTATGGCAGCAGCAGTAAGACAACAGCCAAGTCTGATGAGATGAAGAGGTTGTTAAAAAATCTTGATAGGAAAACCGAGAAGGATGGAAATCCGTATTCGGCTACTTCTGTGTATAAAGAAAAGGGCTTTCTTGATTTATCGGAAAAGACGAATAAGAGCAAGAGTAAGAGTGCAAAAGAAAAAACAAACTATCATTACAAGGATGTTTCTAACAAAATCAGGAGAGCCAAGACGGTACTGAGTGCCGGTCAGGCGGTTATTTCTGCGAAGCGTAAGGTGGTTGAGATCAGACGGAAGATAGCGGGAGGAAAGGGCGACAGTGAAGAATTACAGTTGGCGTTGAATCATGCGAAGCGAATGGAGATGGCAGCGAGAAAGAAGAAGCACCATCTGGAGCTGGAGGAGATGGTGGAGGCAACGAGAGTGCGTGATGAGCAGCTAGAACGCATGGAGGAACATAGTTCAGGGGAAGAAAACAGAGAGATTGATGCGGCTCAGGAGAATGTTGAAGCGAAGGAAGATGCTATTTTTGAAGAACGTCAGAATATGGCAGAGGGGCTTGAGGAGACTGTGAAGGAAGAACTGGCAGAGAAAATGGCAGAACAGATGTCAGAGAATATGGCGGCAGACAGTCTCTCGCAGGCGGATACAATGATGGCAGAACTAAATAAGATGACTGCGGATTTTGGAGAGGAAGAATTGAAAGAACTGGAAGAAGAGATGGAGCAGTTAGAAAATCTTGAAGTTGTCAATCCGCATATGAATGAAGAAGATTTAAAAAAATTAAAGCTCAAGCACAGAAACGCAGAAAATAAAGCATTGGCGAAGGCAGACATGGAGTATTTAAAAGGAATGATAAAGCATACACTTCAAAAGGGGAATCCCATAGCAGGTTTTTCGGGAAATAGAGCTTTTCAAGGAAACAGCAGCTTTACAGGAGGCGCCTCTGTGCCTGTTGCGATGGTAGATGTAAGTGTGACAGGAGCAGCTGCCATGCCGGAGGGAGAGGGAGCAGTCGTTGATCTGCAGTTGTAGCTGTTATTTTTGTTGTTTTTTATTGATTTTATTTTATTCATAAGGTATAATGAGATTGTTGTGAAATATTTATCAAGGTGTATTATCATAAGTCCTGACATGTTCAGGCAGATATCATGTTATATAATTTTAAAGAAAAGAGGTTTAAGTAATGGCAACAGTTGATTTGGAAAAGTACGGTATTACCGGAACAACAGAGATGGTTTATAATCCTTCTTATGAGTTATTATTTGAGGAAGAGACAAGAACTGATTTAGAGGGATATGAGAAAGGTCAGGTAAGTGAACTTGATGCAGTGAATGTAATGACAGGAGTATACACAGGTCGTTCTCCTAAGGATAAGTTTATTGTAATGGATGAAAATTCTCAGGACACTGTATGGTGGACATCAGAAGAATATAAGAATGATAACCATCCTGCTACCGAGGAAGCATGGGCAGCATTAAAGGATATCGCAATCAAAGAGCTTTCTAATAAGAGACTTTTTGTGGTAGATGCTTTCTGTGGAGCTAATAAAGATACAAGAATGGCAGTTCGTTTTATTGTTGAAGTGGCATGGCAGGCTCATTTTGTTAAGAATATGTTCATACAGCCGACAGAGGAAGAACTGGCTGAATTTGAGCCGGATTTTATTGTTTACAATGCATCTAAGGCAAAGGTTGAGAACTATAAGGAATTAGGACTCAATTCAGAGACAGCGGTGGCATTTAACATTACAAGCCGTGAGCAGGTTATCATCAACACATGGTATGGTGGAGAGATGAAGAAGGGTATGTTCTCTATGATGAACTATTATCTGCCGCTTAAGGGAATAGCATCTATGCACTGTTCAGCAAACACAGATATGGAAGGAAAGAATACGGCAATCTTCTTTGGTCTTTCCGGAACAGGTAAGACTACACTTTCCACAGATCCGAAGAGACTGCTCATTGGTGATGATGAGCATGGCTGGGATGACAACGGTGTATTCAACTTTGAGGGTGGCTGCTATGCGAAGGTAATCAATCTGGATAAGGAATCGGAGCCGGATATCTATAATGCCATCAGAAGAGATGCCCTCCTTGAGAACGTAACTTTGGATGCAGACGGTAAGATTGATTTTGCTGATAAGAGTGTTACAGAGAATACACGTGTTTCTTATCCGATTAATCATATCGAGAACATTGTTCAGAAGGTGAATCCTGTATCAGCAGGTCCGGATGCGCAGAATGTTATCTTCCTTTCAGCAGATGCGTTTGGCGTACTTCCACCGGTTTCAGTGTTGACACCGGAACAGACAAAGTACTATTTCCTTTCAGGATTTACGGCTAAGCTGGCTGGTACAGAGCGCGGCATTACAGAGCCTACTCCTACATTCTCAGCTTGCTTTGGTCAGGCATTCCTTGAGCTTCATCCAACAAAGTATGCAGAAGAGCTCGTTAAGAAGATGGAGAAGAGCGGTGCCAAGGCATATCTTGTGAATACAGGATGGAATGGCACAGGTAAGAGAATTACCATTAAAGATACCCGTGGTATTATTGATGCGATTCTTAACGGAGACATCAAGAATGCACCTACCAAGAAGATACCAATCTTCGACTTTGAGGTTCCTACAGAGCTCCCAGGTGTTGACACAGGCATTCTTGATCCTAGAGATACATACGTAGATGCTGCTGAGTGGGAGACAAAGGCAAAAGACTTGGCAGAGAGATTTATTAAGAACTTCAAGAAATATGAAGGAAATGAGGCTGGTAAGGCATTAGTAGCAGCCGGACCGCAGTTATAATAGATAACGATAATCATTTTTTGACAAATATATTATGACAAATATGTTTTGATTGATTTCGAATATAACATATTTGAAATAAGATTACCGTAAATACGATTAATATGAAAAAGAACCTCTTTTGCAATGGGAGGTTCTTTTTTTGAAACTAATTTTTCTGCCATCTTCCGCTGGCGCCGCAAGGAAGTACTAATCCGTTAGAAGAGACAGGCAGTCCTATCTCATCGGAGGTGACACTGCCGCCAAATTTTGTGCAGATTTCTGTCTCAATCATGTAAGTCAGTACAGCAGGTGCAAGCCCTGTGGTATACGAATTGATTAAGAAAAAGAGGGCATCTTCGGCGAGAATCTGTGTACAAAGTTGAATAAAGGAATGGATAGAAGTTTCTATTTTCCAAATCTCACCTTTGGGACCTCTGCCGTAAGATGGCGGATCCATGATAATGGCATCATACCGGTTGCCGCGACGGATTTCGCGCTCAACAAACTTGACACAATCGTCTACCAGCCAACGAATCGGAGCATCTCCTAAACCGGAGGAAATGGCATTTTCTTTTGCCCATGCCACCATTCCCTTGGAGGCATCAACATGTGTGACAGAAGCACCGGCAGCAGCACATGCCAGAGTGGCACCCCCGGTGTAAGCAAACAGATTCAATACCTTTACCGGTCGTTGTTGCTTTTTGATAAGCTCTGTAAACCAATCCCAGTTGGTGGCCTGTTCAGGAAATAGACCGGTATGTTTAAAACTAAAGGGTTTTAACTGAAAAGTAAGGTTCAGAGGTTCGTAGCCAATTGTCCATTGATGAGGAAGATTAAAGAACTCCCATTCGCCGCCGCCCTTACTGCTTCGGTGATAGTGTCCGTTCATTTTCTGCCAGCCAACAGCTTTCTTAGGGGTATTCCAGATAATCTGGGGATCAGGTCGCACAAGGGTATATTTCCCCCAACGCTCCAGTTTTTCGCTCCCTGAACAATCTATGACTTCATAATCTTTCCATTTGTCTGCAATCCACATATCAATAAATTCCTTTACGCTACTTTACTTTATTTTGTTATTACAGTATACTATATTATATGTTTTTAGCGAAAAAGTAAAGGAAATTATTGTCGGAATGGAGTAGTGTCGGTAATATGAAAGATAGCGATAGGGAAGTGTCAGAAGAGTATGAACAGTACGAAGAAGATTGCGATGATATATCGCCAAAAGCGGCTAAAGGATTAAAAATAGGATGGGCGCTGATAACAGTGTTCTGTATCATTGGAATACTCTGTCTGGGAGGAAAGCTGTACAGCGAGGTTAGAAAACAACAGACCGGTCACAAGGCAGGTAAGGCCTATCTGGATAAAATGACAAAACAGGCAAAGAATTATTACGAAGACAAGTACCACAAGGAGGCCGTTGTGACAGAGAATGGCTATCTGAGGGTGCAGGGGATGTCGGAAGAAGAATTGTCGGATATCTATGTGGTATTGGAAGGCGGAACAACAGTCATTTACCGCGAGGACAAAAAGCAGTTTTTGGACGATGAACAGGCAGGGGTGATTGAGGACAAGATTAACGAAAACGTGCTTAAAAATCTGCTTCATGAGGCTGTGAAAGAGAGTGGCTTTATGGCACAGGATATCATCGTGGAACGGGGAGAGACAAATTTATTTGGTGTGGGTACCAATATAGCAGGTCATTTCTTTCATGACTATTATGAAGGAGAAGTGATGGAATATTTAAAAAATGAACCGGTAACCTTAACGGGGGTACAAGTTTATATTCTTTGTGAAAAAAATGCAGAGAGAGAGCTAATGATAGCGTGCCTGCAGGATAAGATGCGAGAAGCTTTTTTGGGATTTACTGACAGTGAGATAGAGATTTGTTTTTTGAGTGAGAATTGTTATCAGCAATATCTGGATCAGCAATACCGCAAACCGGATGTGGGTATGGAGGAGTGTTATGCCTCTTATGTGATGGGAAAACAGGAGAAAACCTATATCCAGCATTATATTAAGGTGGCAGATGGTATTTATGTGACATCAGCAGAGAGTAATCTTATATTGGAAGAAAAAGACATTGTGTTAGAAAAAGAGAACGAGGTCAGCGACAAGCAGATAAATGAACTGCTTTTGAATAATCACGAAAAGAAATATAGAGAAAAGGGTAAAGCAGCCGTTGCCTATAGCCAGATGATTGTGAGAACACCGGTATATAGGATTCGATATTCGGAAAGAATAGAATCCTATTTACAACAAAAGACCTATCATGAAATAGCGGTGTACATTAAATTCGTGCCGGAGGAGGCAGGAATAGAGAAGCCGTTAAAGCAGGAAATTGATGATGAAATTGTGAAATTGTCAGAGACCACACAAGCTGTGAGAGAAAGGTTAGAAACTATCATGGAAACAGGAAAAGAAGCAGCGGACGATGACAAGAAAGAGTTGTGGCAGCGCTGTAGATTGTATTATTTTAATCCTGAGAAGGATGACAGGTGTAAGGACCTGGCAGCGGACCTGTCAGACGCAGAGAGACTGATTATTAAGGAAGGCTTAACGACTGATTGCTTTGGAGGATACGAGATATTGTGTCGGGATATTGAGAATAATTAATAAACTTTAAAGTCTTTTTTGAAAACAGTTTGGAGGAGCCAATTCCTATGTTTTTGAAAAAAAACAAAAAAGTGCTTGCAATTTATGGATTTATCCAGTATATTAGTATGTGCTGTGACATTGATAGCGATGAAACGTGAGGTTGCTGCCTGGGAATGGCAGGTTTTCCGCGGAGCGAATGTCAAGTTAGGAAACTGACGGCAAGTCACTGTACAAGATAATTGTCCATTCAATATGGAAACAACGTGTTAGTGGAATTTTGAGATTGATTAAGAGGACACACACGGATATGTGTACAGTCACCGCTTGTCGTACTGATTTTCAAAGTACGAAAAGGAGGCGACTTTTTTTATGGCAAGTCAAGTAATGAGAATCAC
>CACXFV010000101.1 GCA_902767015.1 uncultured Lachnospiraceae bacterium
CAGAATATATGTCTGAGTTGGAACTAAATCAATTAATATTTTTTACAAATAAACTGACTCAGAATATATCAAATTTCAAGTGCGAAAATAATGAAGCAGCATGGATTTTTAAACAAAAAATACAGTCATTAAAAGTCCAATTGGGCGAAAAAATTGAACTTGTACCTGTTTTTGAACTGTTGGAAGGATTTTCATGGATATATATTGTACCATCTGAGTGTCATGGAGATCTGACATTGCAAAATATTATGGTGGAAAATGATAAGCTTTATCTTATTGATTATCTGGATTCGTTTTATGATTCGTGGATGATAGATATTGCAAAGCTTCTGCAGGATGTGGATGTCATGTGGTCTTACAGGACTCAAAAAGAAACGGACAGTAATTTGATTATCCGCCTTACGATTATGAGAGACTATATCATTCAAAAAATATTGAAGATGGAGCACGGAAAGCAGTTACTTGAGACAGTGTATTATTGTCTTTTGTTGAATCTTTTACGTATTTATCCTTACATCAGAGATCACGAAACAGAACTTTTTTTAGATAAACAAACAAAATATGTTGTGTTAAAAATAAAGAGAATACAGGAGAACAAAAAATGAGCACTTTAATTATTCCATGTGCAGGAAAATCATCAAGATTTCCGGGTATGAAACCAAAGTGGATGTTGAGATATCCGGACGGAAAAATAATGGTGGAAAAAGCGGTAGAAGGATTGGACACTGATGCTTATGAGAGAATTATTGTTACAATTGTTAAAGAGCATGCCGAAAAGTATAATGCAGATATTATCTTAAACAAAATTTTTAAAGAAAAAATTGGAAAGAAATTTCAGCTGTGCATTCTTGATGAGTTTACCACCTGTCAGGCGGAAACGATTTTAAAAACATTGGATATCATGAATGTTCAGGGAGCATTTGCTGTAAAAGATTCTGATAATTACATAAAGGTTGATGTTAATAACAACAATAGTTTTGTTGTCGGGTTAAATATAAACCGATTTACCAGAGAAATCGCCAGATTAAATCAAAAAAGCTTTTTGATAGTTAACGAGCAGGGAATTATTACAGATATTATAGAAAAACGAATAAAATCAGAATGTGTCTGTGTTGGTATGTATGGATTTGAAAGCGGAGAGTTATTCCACGACGCGTACAACCATCTCAGGGATGTCAGCAGTGACCGGTATGAAATATATCTCAGTCATATTATTTCTTATATCATTGGAATGAAAAAAGAAGTATATCAATGCGTTTATGCCGAAGATTATGAAGACTGGGGGACAATTAAAGACTGGAATATCGTATTGGATGAGAAACAGACATACTTAATCAATATGGATAATCTGTTGTTTGAAATCCCAGAACTTCCCTATCTGGAACAGCTTGTGCTTAATCCGATTGGTGGCAATATTGAGATGATAAAGGCAAAGAGCGATAATGGTGCACAGATTATTATTTTGACATCGATGCCGGACAGATTTAAAAGCGATATTGAAAAAGCCTTAATCGGGCAGGGGATAAAAGCATACCGGATTGTGACAGGCTGTTACTTATCTCACAAAACACTGATGGAAATGTCTGATAGGACAATTCCTTATCCGGGAAGTACTGCATTGAATATCGGATATAATAATTCATTAAAGGATTACATGATATGACAGGGAATAAAAGAAAACTGGCAATTGTTGATCTGGACGGAACCCTGTATGATACAAAGCAGTTGAATTATCAGGCATATAAAAAGGCAGCTCTTTCATTGGGACTTGAGTTTGATCTGACTGTACAGCAGTTTAGTGATAAATGTTTTGGCAGAAGTTATAAGAACTTCCTGCCGGAAATATTAAAATACGATGAGCTATATATAGAAAAGATTCATAATCTGAAAGTTCAATATTACCCGTCAATGCTCCAATATGCAGTTGAAAATACAGCATTGATTGATATTTTATTTGGATTAAGACAGACATATTATCTGGCACTGGTGACGACTGCTTCAAAGAAAAATGTGCAGGATATTTTGGCATACTTTGGACGGTTGGAGTTATTTGATATGGTCATTACCGGAAATGATGTCCAACTTCAAAAACCGGCTCCGGAAGGATACTTAAAAGCTATGGATAAATTCAATATTTTACCAGAGAATACAATTTTATTCGAAGATAATGATGATTGTATCAAAACAGCGAAAGAACTTAAGATGACGGTTTTTAAAATAATAGATATGTGATTATTTGATATCGGAACAAAGATATAGTTCGGATTGTTTTATAGCAAGAAGTAACGGAAATGTGGATTAGCAGAAAGAAAATGACTTAAAGGTATAGTTTGTTAAAGAAAACATATTTAGATTGAGAGGTTAAAAATGGATAACGCATTCAAAAAATCAAAATTATTTTATGATATGTTGCAGGATAAAAAATCCAAAGAGGTATTTTTAGCCAGACTTATGGTGGATTTTGAGCCTTCAGCAGAAAATATCAGTGGTTTAGCTGCACTTGAGGTGGTTCCACCATATGGACACCGATTTTTCTTAAATGAGATTGATCTAATTATCATACAAGAATTAGATTCCACAGTTCGAGAGATCATTGATCATCAGCAAAACGGAAAAAAGCTGGTTATATACGGGGCTAAAGTATGGGGAAGAAAACTGGCAACTCGTGTTTATGATTATGGTTCGGATTTTTATGGATTTGTAGATCGTAATTATCATCTTTATCCGAATGGAATGTATCAAAAAGAAGTATATTCTCCAGAATGGCTTATTGAAAATGCTGATGATGTTTATGTTGTAATTGCTGCTTCTAATGTATATGGCAGCTATGATTCGATTGAATCCTTCCTAAAGACAAATAATTTTCCGGAAAGTCATATTATATCAAGTTTAAAAAGATTGAATCATGCAGTTTCGTATGGAAATCCTTGCCAGGAATATTTCGAATTTATGAGTTTATATCCTGAAGGAACTGCCTATTTAGACTGTGGTGGTTACGATGGTTATACAAGCATAGAGTTTGCCAGATATTGTAAATATAATTATTCAAAGATTATTATGTTTGAACCTGATCCTGATAATGTGGTGTTATGTCAGCAATCACAAAGGTTTAATAAATTGCATGATTTTATTCTTGTTCAGGCAGGTTGCTCAGATGAAGATGGAGAAATTCTATTTGAATCAGGTCTTCAAGGAATGAGTCGCTTTGCAACTGTTAATGATATTTCAGAAACTGTAGAAAAAATTAAGACCGTAAAGATTGATAGTGTAGTGAAAAATGATAAGGTTGGTTTTATAAAAATGGATATTGAAGGGGCAGAGATGCTTGCGTTGAAAGGTGCATCAGAAACAATTAAACGAGATAAACCACTTCTGGCAATATGTGTTTATCACAAGCCGGGAGATACGCTGGAAATAATGGACTATTTATATGAACTGGTTCCTGAATATCGTTTTTGGTTAAGACATTATGCAGAAGATGCAAGTGAGACAGTTTTATATGCATCAATATGATGTTAAGGTCGAGGGGCGGAAGAAATGTATGACATAGGTTCGTCCCGGATATGGAGGTAGGAATTGAAGCGTACAAATTTAAAAGACATGAAAAGGGGATATTTTGTGGGGGATTTTGAACCCTGTTCATACCGGAGTAGAGATGTTGAAATCAGTTTGAAGGAAGCCAGTAAATATACATTAGATGCGGCTTATTATCGAAAAAAGGACAAAACTGTTATAGCCATACTAAGGGGAAAGATAGAAGTTGATGGAATAGCATATGAAAAAGGCGATGTATTAGAGTTTGCACCCGGTGAGTAGATTAACTTATATGCTTTGAAAAATTCAGATATGTTGGTTATGCATTTTCCGGGAACTAAGAATGATTTGGTAAGGCGTAAATGGAATGACTTTGATGAGATGGATGATTTTTATCATAGTTATCTTGACAGACATTTGAAACTTTATGATAATCCAATTTGTGTAAGTGCTGAGGATAAAATTGATTCTGCTGATGTCACTGTAGTGTTGCAAGGATATGTAGATATTAATATCACGAAACAAGCCGCATTGAGTATTAGGAAATATCTGCCGAAAGCAAAAATTATTCTATCCACATGGAAGGATTGTGAATTGGAGGGGATTGATTATGATGAATTGATATTGAATGAAGATCCTGGTGCGTGTGAGTGCGGATTATTTGCAACTGAACCCATAGTGAATAACGGAAATCGACAAATTGTATCCACAAAGGCAGGAATTAAAAGGGTTCGGACAAAATATACACTGAAGATGCGAAGCGATCTGATTCTTTTAGGAGATGATATTTTAGGTTATATGAATGCTTTTCCGTGTAGAAAGAGCGAATATGAAATATTTAAACAAAGGATTATCATAGGGGAATTATTTACAAGAAATACATTTCATTATTTTGATCCGCAAGGAGTTAGTCATAAGGTTCCAAAGCCTTTTCATCCATCCGATTGGTTTTTATTTGGTCTGACTGAAGATATCAATAGAATGTATAACAACATCCAATTGATTCCAAAAAATGAAATGGTTGATTATACTTGTAAATTTCCTGACAGGGTTCTTACGAATAAGTATAAATATTCGTGGCGCTATACGACAGAACAGCATATTTTGCTGTGGTGTGTAAAAGAAAAATTTGGTGAAATTTATTTCGAAGATTGGACGGATTGGTCAGAAGAAAACATCAAAGAATCTGAAAAAATAATGATGAATAATTTTACGATATTGAGCTTTTGTCAACATAAGATATTAAATTGCAAATATGTAGCCAGTAGCTTTGCAAATAGCGGACTTTATTATAAGGAAAAAGGTCTGATGACTAACAGCCAGCAGGTGGATTATTTTAGAAATGAATATAGATAAGAATTCTGTACATGTAATTATTCCCTATGGAATAGGAGACGCTACGATTATATGTGGTCTTAAAAGTGCAATAGAAGAACGCTATGGATATAAAATAATACCTGTTGTTAAGCCAACTCATGAAGTGGTTATGCAAATGTATGACATCAAGCAATATGAACTTTGTGCTTTTTCTGAGAAAGAACTAAAAAAAATTGGGATGGATTCGGATAGACCAACTGTGGGAAAATATTTTGTGGCACATCCGGCCTTTTGTAGTGACTTAGAGCTTGATCGTAATTTTCTTAATCATAAAATTGGTTTCGTTGAAATGTTTTTAAGACATTTTGGAATTGAAGAAAACTTGATCCCTCATCCACCAAAATTCATTCCAAATGAACCGAAAGATTTGAAGTTACGACTTGGTGTATCTAAGTATGAGGATATAGTTCTTTTTGCACCTGAATTGAAGAGTGCTGCTGTACATGAAAGGATTCAAGATGAGTGGTTTTTGAGAGAAGCTGAATATTTAAAAAGTCAGGGGTGTAAAGTCATAGTCAATACAGATTTTTATAGGGATATATATGCCAACTTTCAAGTTGAACTCAGCTTGGAGGAACTCATTTTTCTTGGGTGTCGGGCAGGAAAGGTTATATCACAAAGGTCAGGTTTCTGCGACATTATTTATGAGTTTGTCGAGAATATGGATATTATATATCCGAATAGGGCGTTTTATGATTTATTTAATATGAGCAGGATATTCGAAAAGCGTAACCCAAATGTGCGAGAACGGATCATATCTATATCGAAGGAGTTGAGAAGAAGAGGCTATAAGAAAGCAGCGATATACGGATATGGAAACGTTGGAAAACGAATATACTACAGTCTGAAAAAGGTAAATTATGCGGTGGATTTTGTGATTGATCAGAATCCAGAATTGGTTTGTGATATAAGGTGCTTTAAGCTGGGAGATGTATTACCTGAGACTGATGTAATTCTGATTGCTGTGGATGATGCAGAAAATAAGATCAGAAATGAGATAATATTAAGATACGGTAATATTTCGGTTATTTCAATTATCGAGATTATGAAGTGTCCGATTAAAGGAGAATTATATGAGGAATAAAGACGGAAAAGTATATCTTTTATGTCCCTATGGCTTAGGTGATACATTACTTGTATGCGGGTATAAGAATGCGATTGAGAAAAAATATAAAGCTAAGGTAATGTTGATTATCAAAAGATCCCATGTTGCGGTTATGCGCATATATGGAATAGTTGATTATATCGTTTATGATTTTTCTCATCCTGAAATAAGAGCAATAGAGTCTAGAACGATAAGAGGAGAAATATGTCAGGGGGAAATATATCTCGCAAGACCTGAATATGATGAGAAGAACAGTTTGTTTAAAAATTTCATGGAACGGCAACTTTCATTTAGGGAAATGTATAGTCAAGCCTTAGGGTTGGATGAAAATGCAGAGTTCTGTATGCCAACACAGTACCCTGAAGTTACAAAAACTTTGACAGATAAACTTCCAGGATCAATTGATGAAGTAACTCTGTTATTGCCTGAGATGAATGCTCCGGATATCGATAAGGTGCCATTGGGTTTTTTTGAAAAAATAGTACTTGAGACATCAAAACCTATTGTTGTTAATATGGTAAAACCGATGGGGATACTATCGGAGTATTGTATCGATTTAACAATAGAAGAGCTTATTGCTTTATCATTGAATTGTAGGAAGGTTATATCAGCACGTTCAGGATTTTGTGATCTGATCTATAATAGAGCAAATGATTTGGAAGTGATATATCCCAATAATATCTTTTATGAACTATATAAATTTGAAAGTATATTTTTGAAAAAGAATCCCTATGTAATTGAGAGAACGCTTAGTTTTGGTACAGCTATCAAGAAAATGGATTGTAAAACAGTTGCAATCTATGGGATGGGATTTGTTGGAAAGCGTATTGCTGAATGTTTTAAGTTAGAGAATATTAAAGTTGAATTTGTTATTGATAAAAGGAATGATATTGATGGTGTTGGGGCTCCGGTTTATCATCCTGAAGGAAACATCCCGAAGGTTGATTTGATCATTGTGACGCCTGAGAAAGATGCAAAAGAGATAATTCATATCTTAGAATTGAAAATGGAACACGCGAAGATTCTTTTTTACAAGGATTTACAGTTTTACTGATAGGATTTATGCATGAAAATTTATGATTTTATTGAGACTCGGCACTTGTTGCTGTGAAATATATGGATACTAGTTTGAGAATATTGACAAGAATTGAAACCATAAATTTTATAGTTTCAAACAGAGAACGTATTGAAATTGCAATATCGGATTATTCAAATGTGGTGCCTTATAAAGAAAAACCGGAAAAACTGAATGCTGAGTTAGACAAGGCAGGAATTCGGCATTATATTATACAAGAGATGGTATGGCGGGATTTAGAATTTCCTAAATCGAAAAATAAAGTGTCAGATAATGAAGCAGTCCAAGTATACAAAGGTTGTGGAATGCATTGCAGAACATTATATGATTTAAAACTATGGCACTGCTCTTATGAATCAAGTGCATATCGAGCTGGAATTATGGAGGCGAATGAAAATCAGGATTATATAGATTTAAAAAAATGCAACAAAAAAGAATTGTTAGAGTTTTATTGGGGATATTCAACCAAGGGGTATGATTCGCTGTGCAGATATTGTCATCCATATGGGAAGATAATTCCGGCAGGTATTAAGATGCCGAAGATTGGATAGCAAATTGTTTATAAACATTGGTGTCAGCCGCTGTGAATAATGTGTGAACGTTACTTTGGAAATACTGACATGATTCCTCTTCGACTTAGACGGGACACTTTTAAAGCACAACGAATATAAGATGTATGGAAAAAACTGGAGGCGGCAAAGAGTGAGCGCCTAGGGGTGTCTTCTGCGATGTATGAAAGAACTTTTCAGCAGGCGGCAGAGTCATGGCTTGCAGCCAATCGTGACTTGTTTGCGGAGCTGATAAGGGAAGAGAATGATAATCCTCTATTCAAATTGGCATTGGATACTGTGTAAAATTAATCGGTGGTAAAGGAATCTGTCTCCACTTGACAAAACATGGAGGAATAAAATAATATGAAGCAAAATGAAACAAAAGAAGAAAAAAGCAAAATAAAAAAAGAGGAACAAGAGCCGGAGTTTATTGCAGAGTTGTCTGTGATACAACTGCCTTCCAATATCAGCGTGCCGATGTTGTGGATGTAACCTTATTCAACACGTTGGGGTCAGGTACTGTGAACAGATATTCATACAATTGTTACTATTCCATCACCTTTGATGGATAATCTTCCAGATCATGAAACAAGCCAACAACATAAACCGTTTTATTTTCTATCCGAAATATAATTTTATATTTCATGTCCAGAATCAAAGGTAAGCGATTCAAAAAAAGGCGTAGTGCAATCAGAGTCTCCTTATGTTAAACTATGAAAAATCTAACAGATAGGAGGCTCTTTTATA
>CACXFV010000102.1 GCA_902767015.1 uncultured Lachnospiraceae bacterium
AAAATGAATATCATAGAAAATATCATGCGAATATTTCAAAAAGACCCAGCTATTTTTTAGCTGGGTTAGGGGTGGTTACACCACCCCCCGGCTGAACTGTTACGTAACACTGATGAAAAAAGCGGTTGACGAATGGCAAATCCTATGATATATTATTCTAGCGATGGAAGAAGTCTTTTTTTTTTGCTTTAATTTTTGGTTTTTGCCTTCATATTGATATAAGAACGATATAAGAATGGCGATAGATTAAGGATTAAAGCGCAAACCTAGAAATTAAAGTGGAGGTGGACAGTTGTGCGCGTAAAGATAACATTGGCATGTACAGAGTGTAAGCAGCGTAATTACAATATGACAAAAGACAAGAAGACACACCCTGACAGAATGGAAACTAAGAAGTATTGCAGGTTCTGCAGAACACACACAATGCATAAAGAAACAAAATAGGATAGTCTAAGAAAAGAGGTAACAATGGGAGAAGCTAAAGCGAATGAAAAGGCTCCTAAAAAGAGCTGGTTCAAAAGTCTCAAAGCCGAATTTAAGAAGATAATCTGGCCTGATAAAGCATCTGCCGCTAAGCAGACGACCACCGTGGTAATTGTATCAGTATTACTGGGTGTTATCATCAAGATAATCGATATGATAATACAGCTTGGTCTTGATTTTATAGTCTAAAAGGAAAAGGTGATTATATGTCAGAAGCAAATTGGTATGTTGTGCATACCTATTCAGGTTATGAGAATAATGTGAGGGCTAATATCTTAAAGACAATCGAGAATAGAAATCTTCAGGATCAGATTCTTGAGGTGCTCGTTCCCATGCAGGATGTTGTTGAAATGAAGAACGGTGCAAAAAAACAGGTTTCTAAGAAGATGTTTCCGGGGTATGTTCTGATTAACATGATAATGAATGATGATACATGGTATGTTGTCAGAAATACAAGAGGTGTGACGGGATTTGTAGGGCCGGGTTCTAAGCCGGTTCCATTGACAGAAGCGGAGATGAAGCCTCTTGGAATTAACATTGAGAAGAAAGTGGTTGTCGATTTTGATATAGGTGACACGGTTACGGTGACAAATGGTGTATGGGAGAATACGATTGGAGAGATTAAACGTATTGACCATCACAAACAGATTGTTACTATCAATGTTGACATGTTCGGTCGTGAAACACCGGTAGAGATAAGTTTCACAGATGTAAAGAAGATGGATTAGGTCTGTTGACAAAACAGATAACATCAGTGGGAGGATGATTTCTTCCGATAATACCACATTTTTAGGAGGTGCCATAATGGCTAAGAAAGTAGAAGGATATATTAAGTTACAAATTGCAGCTGGTAAGGCAACACCAGCACCACCTGTTGGTCCTGCACTTGGACAGCATGGTGTAAACATCGTACAGTTCACAAAGGAATTTAACGCAAGAACAGCAGACCAGGAAGGCATGATAATTCCTGTAGTTATCACGGTTTATTCTGACAGAAGCTTCAGCTTCATTACAAAGACACCGCCGGCAGCCGTATTGTTAAAGAAGGCATGCAAGATTGAGTCTGGTTCAGGTACACCTAACAAGAAGAAGGTTGCAAAGATTTCTAAGGCTGAGATTCAGAAGATAGCCGAGACAAAGATGCCTGACCTTAACGCAGCATCTTTAGAGGCGGCTATGAGTATGATAGCCGGAACAGCAAGAAGCATGGGTATCACAGTTGAAGATTAATTGTGATCTGATTTTCAGATATCGAATTTAATGAAAGTGGGAGGAGTCTTCCGCTAACACCACTAGGAGGTTTTAGAATGAAACGAGGAAAGAAATATGTAGAAGCAGCAAAGTTAATTGACCGCGCTACTTTATATGACAAAGAAGAAGCAGTTGCTTTGGTTAAGAAATCAGCTACTGCAAAGTTTGATGAGACAATTGAGGCTCACATCAGAACAGGCTGTGACGGACGTCACGCTGACCAGCAGATTAGAGGCGCTGTTGTATTGCCACATGGTACAGGTAAGGAAGTAAAAGTACTTGTATTTGCTAAGGGCGCAAAGGCTGATGAGGCGCAGGCAGCAGGTGCTGAGTATGTTGGAGCAGAGGAATTGATACCTAAGATTCAGAATGAGAACTGGTTTGATTTTGATGTAGTAGTAGCTACACCGGATATGATGGGTGTTGTTGGTCGTCTTGGCCGTGTGCTGGGACCTAAGGGACTTATGCCAAACCCTAAGGCAGGAACGGTTACGATGGATGTAACAAAGGCCATTAAAGATATCAAAGCAGGTAAGATTGAATACAGACTTGACAAGACAAATATTATCCATGTGCCAATTGGAAAGGCTTCATTTAGTGAGGAGCAATTAGCGGACAACTTCCAGACGCTTATTGATGCTATAAACAAGGCGAAACCTAGCACGTTAAAGGGTCAGTATTTGAAGAGTGTAACTCTTACATCTACAATGGGACCTGGTGTTAAGTTGAATGTCGTAAAACTTACAAATTAAACAATAAAAGTATAAGTTGCTATTCAAAAAAACGGTGGGATAAATAAGCCGGTTCATTGTACGTGCATAAGCATATGCGCTGCGTGTAGGTAAGAGGAAGCTTGTTTATCCCATTGATTTCTGTATAGCGGCGCTCAATTAAATAAAAAATTGTTGACAATAAAATATATGTGTGCTAAAATTCACAGAGTGTTAGAACCGAAGACAGTAGGTGTATCTGTATGAAGACTGTAGTTTTATATATCAGGTACTTAAATATTTATCATTGCCTACCGAGGAATAAACTCATTATATGAAATTTATACCTCTTTGTCATTTGGTGGACAAAGAGTTTTTTGTTATAAAGATGAGAGTTATTGATTGAAAGATGTTCGGCATGACACAACTAATATAAGGAGGCAAAATTCATGGCTAAAGTAGAACAGAAGAAACCTATCGTTGATGAGATTTCTGAGTTACTTAAAGATGCAAAATCTGCAGTGTTAGTTGACTATCGCGGACTTACTGTTGAGCAGGATACGAATCTTCGTAAGCAGTTAAGAGAAGCTGGTGTTACTTATAAGGTTTATAAGAACACAATGCTTAACTTTGCAGTTAAGGGAACAGATTTTGAAGAATTAAGTAAACATTTGGAAGGACCGACAGCGATTGCTGTTTCTGACACGGATGCTACAGCACCGGCGCGTGTATTGTATAATTTCGCAAAGGGCGCAGAAGCACTTGAACTGAAGGCAGGTGTAGTTGAGGGAACATACTATGATTCAGAGGGAATCAAGGTAATCGCAACAATTCCTTCAAGAGACGAACTTATTTCTAAGTTCCTTGGAAGCATTCAGTCACCTATTACCAACTTTGCACGTGTTATTAAGCAGATTGCGGAAAAAGACGAACCGGCCGCTTAATGATTTGCATATTGGGAACAAAATAATAAAGTATTAATTTAGAAATTATTAATTAGAAAGTATGGAGGATATTATCATGACAACTCAGGAAATAATTGAAGTAATCAAAGGTTTAACAGTTTTAGAATTAAATGATTTAGTTAAGGCTTGCGAAGAGGAATTTGGTGTATCTGCAGCAGCAGGTGTTGTCGTTGCAGCAGCAGGCGGCGACGGTGCAGCAGCTGAGGAGAAGACAGAATTTGATGTTGAGTTAACATCATACGGCGAGAAGAAGATGGACGTTATCAAGCTTGCTAAGAATGAATTAGGATTAGGACTTAAGGATGCTAAGGAGAAAGTTGAATCTGCTCCTACCATCATTAAGGAAGCTGCTTCTAAGGATGAGGCTGAAGCTCTTAAGGCTAAGTTTGAAGAGGTTGGCGCTACTATCACATTGAAGTAATTTAAACGCTGTGAATTTTGGAGATTATCGCGATAATGCGGTAATCTCCTTTTTTTCTTTACGGTATGGCAGTAACGTAGTGACAGCTGTCAAGTATTTTTTGGAAAAATTTACTTGACATTAAAAAAAGTCCATGATATTATGGATAATGCACTCTTATGGTGTGACAGGCTTATTATGCCTAAAATTTGATACCTATGGGAATAGGGACTCCAACCTATTCTTAAAATTTAGATGCAAGGGGTGAATGTCGCGATGGAGCAAAACAGAATACGTCCGGTTAAAGCAGGTAAAAGTGTTAGAATGAGTTACTCAAGACAGAAAGAGGTTCTTGAGATGCCTAACCTTATCGAAATTCAGAAAGATTCGTATGACTGGTTTTTAAAGGATGGTCTAAAAGAAGTTTTTAACGACATCTCGCCGATTGAAGATTTTAACGAGAATTTAAGCTTGGAATTTGTTGATTTTCAGTTGTGTGAAGATGAGGCGAAGTATTCTATAGAGGAGTGTAAAGAGAGAGATGCCACTTATGCAGCACCTCTTAAGGTTAAGGTAAGGCTCATTAAGAAGGAAACAGGCGAAATTAGCGAACATGAGATTTTCATGGGCGATTTGCCATTGATGACTGCAACAGGTACATTTGTTATTAATGGTGCTGAGCGTGTTATCGTAAGTCAGTTAGTACGTTCACCGGGCATTTATTATGGAATTGAACATGATAAGACGGGCAAGAAGTTATATTCGTGTACCGTTATTCCTAACAGAGGCGCATGGTTAGAATACGAGACGGATTCTAATGATGTGTTTTATGTGCGTGTTGACAGAACGAGGAAGGTGCCGGTTACGGTTTTGATCAGGGCACTGGGATTTGGAACAAATGCTGAAATTATCGATTTATTCGGTGAGGAACCGAAGATACTGGCAAGTTTTGCGAAAGATACATCAGACAATTATCAGGACGGATTGTTGGAATTATATAAGAAGATACGTCCGGGAGAACCACTGGCAGTAGAGAGTGCAGAAAGTCTTATCACCAGCATGTTTTTTGATGCGCGGAGATATGATCTTGCCAAAGTGGGACGTTATAAGTTTAATAAGAAGCTTTCATTTAAAAATAGAATTAAAGGACATACACTTGCAAAAGATGTTATTAATCCTGCCACAGGAGAGGTTATTGCGGAAGCTGGAACAAAGGTAAAGGAGGAGCTTGCCATTACTCTGCAGAATGCGGCTGTTCCTTTTGTGTGGATTCAGGCAGAAAGCAGGGATGTGAAGGTTATCTCTAACATGATGGTGGATATTCATCAATATGTTGACTTTGACTGTAAAGAACTGGGCATAAGGGAGAATGTATTTTATCCTGTACTGGCTGAGCTTCTTAAGGAGAATGATAACGAAGAGGATTTAAAGAGCGCCATTAAGAGAAATGTCACAGAATTGATTCCAAAGCATATTACAAAGGAGGATATTATTGCCTCTATTAATTATAATATGCACCTTGAGTATGAGATAGGTAATTCGGACGATATTGACCATTTAGGAAACAGACGTATCCGTGCTGTGGGTGAGCTTTTACAGAATCAGTACAGAATCGGTCTGTCGAGGATGGAGAGAGTGGTTCGTGAGAGAATGACTACACAGGATATGTCTGAGATTTCACCACAGGCATTGATTAATATCAAGCCTGTTACGGCAGCAATAAAGGAATTTTTCGGTAGTTCGCAGCTGTCGCAGTTTATGGATCAGAATAACCCGTTGGGTGAGTTGACGCATAAGAGACGTTTATCGGCATTGGGACCGGGCGGTCTGTCAAGAGACAGAGCAGGTTTCGAGGTTCGAGATGTACACTACTCACATTATGGAAGAATGTGTCCGATAGAGACACCGGAAGGACCGAACATCGGATTGATTAACTCGCTTGCTACTTATGCCAGAATCAATGAGTATGGATTTGTGGAAGCACCATACAGAAAGCTTGATAAGAGTGATCCGGCGAATCCGGTTGTCACAGATGAGGTAATTTACCTCACGGCAGATGAAGAGGATAATTATATTGTGGCACAGGCGAATGAGCCGCTTGATGCAGAAGGTCATTTTGTCAATAACAATATTTCCGGTCGTTACAGGGATGAGACATCAGAGTTCCAAAAGAAGCGTATT
This sequence comes from uncultured Lachnospiraceae bacterium, assembly GCA_902767015.1. Taxonomy (GTDB): domain Bacteria; phylum Bacillota; class Clostridia; order Lachnospirales; family Lachnospiraceae; genus Bovifimicola. The sequence continues at coordinate 5,991 of CACXFV010000102.1, forward strand.
GATTTGATGGACGTTTCACCGAAGATGGTATTCTCTGTTGCAACATCGATGATTCCTTTCCTGGAGAATGATGATGCTAACCGTGCCCTCATGGGTTCTAACATGCAGCGTCAGGCGGTACCGTTGCTTACGACGGAAGCACCGGTGATTGGAACAGGTATTGAACATAAAGCGGCGGTTGACTCCGGTGTCTGTGTGCTTGCCAAGAGAAATGGTGTTGTAGAGCGTTCTACGTCAAAGGAGATTACGATTCGATATGATGATGATAAATCAGTAGAGACATATAAATTAATTAAGTTTTCAAGAAGTAACCAGAGTAACTGTTACAATCAGAAGCCGATAGTAGATAAAGGTGAGCATGTAGTGGCAGGTCAGGTGATTGCAGATGGTGCATCTACCTCCAATGGAGAGATTGCATTAGGAAAGAATCCGTTGATTGGCTTCATGACATGGGAAGGCTATAATTATGAGGATGCGGTTCTTTTAAGTGAGAAGCTGGTACAGAATGATGTATATACATCTGTTCATATAGAAGAATACGAGGCAGAATCACGTGATACAAAGCTCGGACCGGAAGAAATCACGAGAGATGTACCGGGTGTGGGTGATGATGCGCTTAAGAATCTTGACGAAAGAGGAATCATAAGAATCGGTGCAGAGGTGAGAGCCGGTGATATTCTTGTGGGTAAGGTTACTCCTAAGGGAGAGACAGAACTGACGGCTGAAGAAAGGCTTTTGAGAGCCATCTTTGGTGAAAAGGCAAGAGAGGTAAGAGATACCTCACTCAAGGTGCCTCATGGCGAATATGGCATCGTAGTCGATGCGAAAGTATTTACAAGAGATAACGGTGATGAACTGGCACCGGGTGTTAACCAGTCGGTTCGTATATATATTGCACAGAAGAGAAAGATATCAGTGGGAGACAAGATGGCAGGTCGTCATGGTAACAAGGGTGTCGTTTCCAGAATACTTCCTGTAGAAGATATGCCATTTCTTCCTAACGGACGCCCTCTTGATATCGTTTTGAACCCACTGGGTGTACCTTCACGTATGAATATCGGACAGGTGCTTGAGATTCATTTGAGTCTGGCAGCAAAGGCACTGGGATTTAACATCTCTACACCGGTATTTGACGGTGCAAGAGAAAATGATATTATGGATACACTTGAGTTGGCAGACGATTATGTCAACACAAGCTGGGAAGAGTTTGAAGCTAAATATAAAGATATTGTCGACCCTGGTATCATGCAGTTTTTGTATGATAACAGAGATCACAGAGAAGAGTGGAAGGGTGTACCGATATCAAGAGATGGTAAGGTAAGGCTCAGAGACGGACGTACAGGAGAATACTTTGATGGAAAGGTCACCATAGGTCACATGCATTATCTTAAGCTTCACCATCTGGTTGATGATAAGATTCATGCCCGTTCTACAGGTCCTTATTCTCTTGTTACCCAGCAGCCGCTTGGTGGTAAGGCACAGTTTGGCGGACAGAGATTTGGTGAGATGGAGGTTTGGGCACTGGAAGCATATGGTGCGTCATATACACTTCAGGAGATTCTGACAGTGAAGTCTGATGATGTCGTTGGTCGTGTCAAGACTTATGAAGCGATTATTAAGGGCTTGAATATTCCGGAACCTGGTATTCCTGAGTCGTTTAAGGTATTGTTAAAAGAGCTTCAGTCTTTGGCGCTGGATGTGAAGGTATTGAAGGCGGACAATACAGAAGTCGAGATGAAGGAGAATATAGACGAGGCTACAATTTCTTACAATTCTGTCATGTCGGATGATAAGAACTATAACGGCAAAGAGGAAAATTTTGCCAGTCTGGGATATACGGAACAGCGCGTCGGAGAAGAAGGAATCGAAGATGTGGATTATGCTGACGAAGACGAGGAAATGGAAGACGATATGCCGGATGATATGCCAGATGATATGCCAGATGATTTGGAAGATAACTATGATGGTATAGAGGATGACTCAATGATAGAGGAATCTTATGATGATTCTGATTATGAAGAATAGAAGGGAGAGTCTTAAATGTCTGAACAACAAAATAAAGAGACATATCAGCAGATGACTTTTGATAAAATTAGAATAGGTCTTGCTTCTCCGGAAAAAATCAGAGAATGGTCAAGAGGCGAGGTAAAGAAGCCGGAGACTATCAATTACAGAACATTAAAGCCGGAAAGAGATGGTCTGTTCTGTGAGAAAATCTTTGGACCGAGTAAGGACTGGGAGTGTCATTGTGGAAAGTACAAGAAGATTAGGTACAAAGGTGTCATTTGTGACAGATGTGGTGTTGAGGTAACCAAGTCAAGCGTTAGAAGAGAGAGAATGGGTTCTATCGAGCTGGCAGCTCCTGTTTCACATATATGGTATTTTAAAGGAATACCGAGTCGTATGGGACTGATTCTTGATTTATCGCCACGTGTGCTTGAAAAAGTGTTATATTTTGCGTCGTATATTGTTCTTGATGCAGGCGATACAGAGTTGATGTATAAGCAGGTGCTTACTGAAAAGGAGTACAGAGAAGCTTACGATAAATATGGCAGTGCTTTCCGGGTAGGAATGGGCGCAGAGGCAATTAATGAATTGCTTGAGAATATCGATTTGGACAAAGATGCAGAGGAATTAAAGACTGCCCTTGTGGACGCTTCCGGACAGAAGCGGGCAAAGATTATCAAGAGACTTGAGGTAATTGAGGCTTTTAGAAGTTCCGGCAATAAACCGGAGTGGATGATTTTGAAGGTGATACCGGTTATTCCGCCGGATTTAAGACCGATGGTACAGTTGGATGGTGGTCGTTTTGCTACATCTGATTTAAATGATCTTTACAGAAGAATTATCAATAGAAATAATCGTTTGGAGAAGCTGCTGGAGTTGGGCGCTCCTGAGATTATTGTAAGAAATGAAAAGAGAATGCTTCAGGAGGCAGTCGATGCGCTGATTGACAACGGACGTAGAGGACGTCCTGTGACGGGTCCGGGCAACAGAGCGTTAAAGTCACTTTCTGATATGCTGAAGGGTAAGCAGGGACGTTTCCGTCAGAATCTTCTTGGTAAGCGTGTTGACTACTCGGGACGTTCTGTTATTGTGGTAGGACCGGAGCTTAAGATTTATCAGTGCGGTCTTCCGAAAGAGATGGCGATTGAATTGTTTAAACCATTTGTAATCCGCCAGTTGACGGCAAATGGTTCAGCACACAATATAAAGAGTGCGAAGAAGATGGTGGAGAGGCTCCAGACAGAGGTATGGGATGTACTTGATGATGTAATCAAAGAGCATCCGGTTATGCTTAACCGTGCCCCGACACTTCACAGACTTGGTATTCAGGCATTTGAGCCGATTCTTGTGGAGGGTAAGGCAATTAAGCTGCATCCGCTTGTTTGTGCGGCTTTTAATGCGGACTTTGATGGTGACCAGATGGCAGTGCATTTGCCGTTGTCGGTGGAGGCGCAGGCAGAGTGCCGGTTCTTACTTCTTTCACCGAATAACCTGTTGAAGCCTTCAGATGGAGGTCCTGTTGCTGTTCCTTCACAGGATATGGTACTTGGTATCTATTATCTGACACAGGAAAGACCGGGTGCCATGGGCGAAGGTAAAATCTTTAAGAGTGTGAATGAGGCGATATTGGCATATGAGAATGGCGCCATTACCCTTCATGCAAAGATTTTTGTGAGAATGACAAGGACGACTCCGGATGGAGAAGAGATTACAGGTATCATCAATACAACTCTGGGAAGATGCATCTTTAATGAGATTCTTCCACAGGATCTGGGTCTGACAAAGAGAGAGACGAAAGAAGATTATCTGAAGCTTGAAGTAGACTATCTTGTTAAGAAGAAGGAATTAAAGGGTATCCTTGAGAAGGTTATCAATGTACATGGTGCGACAAAGACAGCAGAAGTTCTTGATGATATCAAGGCAATGGGATACAAGTATTCTACCAGAGCAGCCATGACAGTTTCTATTTCGGATATGACCATTCCTAAGGAGAAAGCACCACTTCTTAAAGAGGCAGAAGAGACTGTTGAGAAGATTACAAAGAATTTCCGTCGTGGTTTTATCACAGATGAGGAACGATATAAAGAAGTTATCAAGACATGGCAGGTAGCCGATGACAAGATACAGAAGGCACTGATGGCAGGTCTTGACGATTACAATAATATTTACATGATGGCGGATTCCGGTGCCCGTGGTTCAGATAAGCAGATTAAGCAGCTGGCCGGAATGCGTGGTCTGATGGCTGATACAACCGGTAGAACGATAGAATTGCCTATTACGTCTAACTTCCGTGAAGGATTGGATGTTTTGGAGTACTTTATTTCAGCGCATGGTGCTAGAAAAGGTCTTTCGGATACAGCACTGCGTACAGCCGATTCGGGATATTTGACGAGACGTCTTGTAGATGTATCACAGGAATTGATTATCAGAGAGGTGGATTGTTCCGAAGGCAGAGACATTCCGTTTATGGAGATTAAGGCATTTCAGGATGGACAGGAGGTTACGGAGAGTCTTGAGGAGAGAATCACAGGACGCTATGCGGCAGAGACTATTGAGGATGCCGAGGGTAATATGATTGTGAAAAGAAATCATATGATTACGCCGAAGCGTGCCTCTAAGATTATAGCAACAGGCAGACAGTCTGTGAAGATACGTACTATCCTTACCTGTAGATGTCATAGCGGTGTGTGTGCTAAGTGTTATGGCGCTAACATGGCAACAGGTCAGGCAGTACAGGTGGGTGAAGCAGTTGGTATCATTGCGGCCCAGTCAATTGGTGAGCCTGGTACACAGTTGACGATGCGTACGTTCCATACAGGTGGTGTTGCCGGTGGAGATATCACGCAAGGTCTTCCTCGTGTCGAGGAATTATTTGAGGCAAGAAAGCCTAAGGGACTTGCCATTATTGCTGAATTTGGCGGCAGAGTTGAGGTTAAGGAATCTAAGAAGAAGAGGGAAATTATTGTTACAAATGAAGAGACCGGAGAACAGAAGGCATACCTTATCTCTTATGGTTCGAAGATTAAAGCTCATATTACAGATGGCGCAGTGATTGAGGCCGGTGATGAGCTCACAGAAGGAAGTATCAATCCTCATGATATTCTGAGAATCAAGGGCGTGCGTGCCGTTCAGGATTATATGATCCGCGAGGTTCAGAGAGTATACAGACTTCAAGGTGTTGAGATTAATGATAAGCATATTGAAGTGATTGTAAGACAGATGCTTAAGAAGATTAGAATAGAGAATAGTGGTGACAGCGAATTTCTTCCGGGAACACAGGTAGATGTTCTGGAATTTAATGAGGCAAACGAGCAGCTTCTGGCGGAAGGAAAGGAGCCGGCAGAGGGCAAGCAGATTATGCTTGGTATCACAAAGGCTTCTCTGGCAACGAGTTCGTTCTTGTCGGCTGCATCTTTCCAGGAGACAACCAAGGTTCTGACGGAAGCTGCCATTAATGGAAAAGAAGACCCATTGATTGGTTTGAAAGAAAACGTTATCATCGGTAAGCTGATTCCGGCAGGTACGGGAATGAGCCGTTATAGAGCTGTTAAACTGGATACCGATCTTAAGAAGGTAGAAGTGGAAGAGCAGGAAGATGATGAAAATGAAGAAGCATTATCTTTTGAAAACACTGGTGATGCCAATCAGGAGACTGAAGTCATGGAAGACAATGTGACAACGGATTCTGACAAGGAAAATGGAATGACAGAGGTTTCTGTGCAGGAGGATGAAGACGAAGCACAGGAGACTGAGTCAGGAGTGGAAGAAGTCAGTGATGATGAGAATGAAGCTGAGGATTAATATATTGGCAAAGCATCATTAGGTGCAGAACTGAATTTAATAAAAACCGCGTTGACAAAAGACGCGGTTTTTAAGTTACTATTTTATCATTACTAATCTATGTATTTTTGAAATATTTACGCAGCAGTGAGGTAGAGAAAGATGAAAATAAAAAAAGATATATTGTTTTTATTGACAGTAATCGTATGCGTGTATTTATTGTGCAATGAACAAACATTATATGCTGATGAAGATATCAGGTACATGCTGCGAGTGAATGTTGCAAAAAATACAGTTATGGTGTATGGTAAGGCTTCTGACGGTGCGTACAGTACGCTGTTGAAAACGATGTTGTGCTCCACATCGTCAGCGGGCAGGGAAATGATGATAAATGCGACGGTTCAGGGGAAAGAAGAATGGAAGCAGTTTGAGGATGGGAATTTTGTCAGATATGCTTCAGTGTGTGATGATGGTACTGTCATATGCTCTGCCTTGTATTCTGCCCAGAAAACCAATGCCTTAATTACAGAAAAATATAATAACCTGGGGAAAGCTACAGAGAGCAGAAATGTACTTTTAAGCTGTGCAGATGCAAAATGGATTTATGACAATTGTGTGGGCGGTACTCTGGTTGAATTTTATGCGGACAGCGAAGGAAATACAGGTATGAGTATTATGTCAATGCAGATACCGGATGATAGTGAAAATGCAGGATGGGATCCGACAGATGATGCACCAGACAATCCGTGGAAAAAATGCAGTGCCGTTATTGAAGGTGTGAAGGATATCAGGGTTGTGGAGGGACAGCAGGCCAATCTGTTAGAGAATGTAAAAGCATATGATACGTGTGGTAATGATATTACGTCCTCTATGTTGATTATGGGAAATTATGATTTTAACAGGGTAGGGGATTATGAGGTTACTTATTATGTCAAGGATGCAGTAGGAAGTGTGGCAAGTAATACTGTAAAGATAACTGTAATAAAGGATAACCGGGTGACCTACAGTGCACAAAACTCACAGGCGGAGGGGAATGGTAAGAATATAGGCGAGCGTTTGGAGATTGTGATTCTGCTTGCCATACTTTCATTTGGTCTGACGATGATTATCATACGCTATACCAAAAAAGACTAAACAAGTTAAGAATTGATGAGCAATCATTACTTTGGAGGAAAAATTTTGGAAAAGAATAAAAAAACAATGATTGGTGAGTTGGGTGCCGGTATATTGATTGTGATAATGTTGTTAATGATTGTAATGGAGACATTGGCAAAATATTACCGGCTGAAGAATGAGTTTACACTCAGAATGTTGAGATACTTTTATGTTGTTGGCTGTATTATGATATTATATGTTATAATATATATTGTTATGGTGATAAAGGAAAGAGGTATATCGACGGTCAAAACATATTTTCGTGACAACCGGTATGATATTCTATGGCTGATTTTTCTACTGTATGCATTTGTGGCAGCTGTCTTTTCGGAGGATAGAAAAAAAGCATTTTTCGGTCTTAAATACAGGGGAACCGGATTTTTTGCCTATCTCATATTTGTGGCAGCATATATCTGTGGAAAGATGATTGGCTATCAAAAAGAAAAGTTTGAAAGTAAACCGGACAATACACATAGTGATAGCAGCCTCGCAAGTGCTGTCGGCAATATGAAGAAATACATCTATTTCGCATTTATGATGGTATGTACATTTCAGAATCTATTACTGATTTTCAGAGAGATGGGACAGTTTGGAATGAAGGCGGGAGCATTTTATAATACAAACCATTCTGCCTATTTTATGGTGATTTCTTTATTTGCCACGATTGGGTACGCTGCGTTGGCGAATACACCTGTAAAAAAACTGCTGGGGATAGGATTATATATTGTCAATCTGTGGTGCCTTATTATTAATGATACTTTTGGCGCATATCTTGCTGTAATCGTGGGGCTGGTTTTTGTGTCTGTGCTTCATTTTGTTAAGTATAGAAAAGTGAAGCCGATTGTCGTGATATCGATTATTCTGTTTGGTGTCATCAGCGTTTGGACGGATTATAAAACGAATATCATTTCGAGAAATTTTGGTGTGTTATCCAGTGATACAGAGAACATCTCCAAGAATGACGTGAGGGCAGGAGAGGCAGGTTCAGGGCGCTGGGATCTGTGGGTAAAAGGTTTCGATTATGTGAAAAGACATCCCATTCTGGGCTGTGGTCCGGATTGTATGCCGATTGATTCTGAAACGGGAGAAATTCTTATGCTGCCTCATAATGAGTATCTGCAGTATGCTATGGAAATAGGAATACCGGCTACCTTCCTTTACATTGCCGGGCTTATACTGCTTCTGGTACAGCGGATTAAGCGGATAAAAAGTACGGAGGAGAGTGCAGTATATGACTGTGCCGCGGTGGCAGGATACTGTGCATCGGCTTTTTTTGGAGTAGTCATTTTTTATACGGCAGTCTATTATTTTATATTTTTAGGAATGACAAGCGCAAAGACTGAGGGATAGTCCGGGCAGTATAAGGCATATTTGAACAGTTACAATAAGTTGTTTATCAATGGTGAAGGATAGTGAATAGGTAATATGTTAATTTGTCGATTTTGTGGAAGTCCAATTAAGGCACATAGCTTTGTATGCAGCAGGTGCGGCAGGGCGATAACAGACATGCATCACTATGAAAAAGAAGATAAATATGGAAAATATGATATTTCAAAGGATACCAGTATCAGTGGAAAATCTCTGAAGAAGGGATTGCATGGAAATAGAATCTTAAGAGGTCTCAGTTCATTGATATGGAAGACGGCCATCATCTTTGTGGTAATTGTATTGCCGGTCTACTTTGGTTATTCAAAGATTAAGAATATACTGGTTACTGCTCAGCCGGGAATTGTTAAAGAAGCTGTGCTGGCGGCAATTGAGCATGATTATGATTTTAAGATTAGCCATAGTATCATTAATTATGGCGAAATGTTGCTAGACCATTATGATGATCTTTACTTAGGAATGCGTCAGATATACCGTCAGGAAAAAGAACAGGTGGTAGAGGAGTTGAAAGAAGAATATGGTAATGATTATACTATAACATTGACAATCATACGTGAAGAAAAAATATTCGGTATATTGAGGAAGAATGCCATAGAAAAGGCGATTTACAATTATAATAAGGAGTTGGAAACAGAAGGGATTGATATGGATTGCAGTGATTATATTATGACTGCAAAGATTGAGGAAGTAAAGCGGGCAGAAGTGGAAGCAGTAGTTGCCGGTTCGAAGAAAAGCAGAAAGTTTCATTATGTAGTTGATATTGCCAAGGTAGAAGGAAGACGGAACTGGAAGGTTTTGTATACGTACGAAGTGAGAAGTGTGAGGTAGGTACTATTCGGTTGCTGTTCGCAGGCGACTGTTACTATTCACAGCCAACCTCTCCCTGCACCTCGTGCCCTCGGTTAATCAATACTTGTAACAAGCGACTGTTAAAAAAATAAAAATATGCTTGACACAAATAAATTGGAAATATATAATAAGAAAGCGTGCATGTGACAGCATGGTCTGTTATTGTGCGCTTTTAGCCTGTTATTACTGGCAGGCAGGGCATAGATACAATCTATAAACAATATTCTAATCAGGAGGTGAAAATAATGCCTACATTTAACCAGTTAGTTAGAAAAGGAAGAAAGACTGCTGAAAAGAAATCAACTGCACCGGCTCTTTTAAAGGGTTACAATTCTTTGCAGAAGAAGCCGACCAACACAGCTTCTCCACAGAAGCGTGGTGTTTGTACAGCAGTTAAGACAGCTACTCCTAAGAAGCCTAACTCAGCTCTCAGAAAGATTGCCAGAGTTCGTCTTTCTAATGGTATCGAAGTAACAAGCTATATTCCGGGTGAAGGACATAACCTTCAGGAGCATAGCGTTGTTCTGATTCGTGGTGGAAGAGTAAAGGATTTACCTGGTACAAGATACCATATCGTAAGAGGTACACTTGATACAGCAGGTGTTGCTAAGAGACGTCAGGCTCGTTCTAAGTATGGTGCTAAGAGACCAAAGGATGCAAAATAGGAGTTTAATCACAGGTTGAATGAAGTAAGTGTCGGGAATTAGAAATATTGTTTATATGTAGCAATACACTTTTTACCGCACGAAACACAACAAAAGTGAGTACCGATGAATTAAACAAAAAGGCAGCAACAGCTGACCAATTATATTTAAGGAGGGAAGAACCGTGCCACGTAAAGGACATACTCAAAAAAGAGACGTATTAGCAGATCCATTGTACAACAATAAAGT
>CACXFV010000103.1 GCA_902767015.1 uncultured Lachnospiraceae bacterium
ACCACAGCTCTGTGTCTGACCACCTGCATGAATACCAGCAAAAGGACATTCTCCACTATCTGCATCAGCATAAAGCGATACCAACTCGCTATTATCTGATCCCCAAGGTGTTCTTCCGCCATCACACCTAAGTAAAACATCCCACACATCATCTGTGGTAAGTTCTACAATAGGGTTATAAACATATGCATCCTGTATGGTTTCATGTCGATTTAGAAGTCTATTTGCAAGTTCTCTGCCTTCAATTCTTCTCTTTCGTGCTATACTTTCTGCTTTTCTAACTCCAAGAAGAACAACTACTTCTTTTCCTTCCTCATCAATAACTCTTTGAATATATTCACCACTAGGATTTATTTTTAATCTATCTGTACACCATCTGAATGTTCCATTCATTCTAGGTGTAGGGAATCCTCTTCCAATTACATTTGCCCAAAATGAATTGTTTGGTGGAGGTGTAACCATAGCTGACTTTATTGGTAGCCCATCTCTATCTGCTGCCTGTCCCAACAAATCATTCATTTTACTTAAATATATTTTTATAAGTGGATTTTCAATTAGAGTATCCGAAGATACAATATAAACATTTTTATGTCTATCATCTGGATCTAATCCCAATAGCATCTTATAAACAAGTTCTACCACGGTTGTAGAATCCTTACCACCGCTATATCCTATAACCCATGGTCTGTCATCAGACTTGTAGACATACTTAATTTCTTCAATTAACTCCTCAAGCGTATTTTCGTTAAAATAACTATTCGCCATCTTTATCACCTCTTTGTTGAGCCACTTCGTTTAACAAACGCAAACTCAGCTCTTTTTTTGTGTCGTCCATAGTTTCAACGACATTTAATATCTGCTGTTCATAGCTGCTTTCCTCAGTGATAAGTGTTCTTCTACCAATAAGTTCATCTAAAGAAATCTTGTACAAATCAGCTGCACCATGTAAAAATTCCACATCTGGTGCCGTGGTATTCCTTTCTATGTTACTCACTCTTTGTTGAGACAAATTGAGAGCCTCTGCTAATTGTTTTTGTGTGTATCCATATTTCTTTCTTAATTCAGATAATCTGCTTCCAATTTCCATAGAAATGCCCACCTTTCCAATTTTTATTGTACTATAATTATGCATTTTTCACAATAAAATTTTGTATTTCTGCTCTTGACTAACAATTATTTTGTATTAAAATAAAAATACAAAGAATTTGTTAGTTCAAAAACAGAAAAGGAGGATTAAAACAATGTTTGTTTGTAAAAAATGTGATGAAGAGTACGATGAAAACATGCGTTATAGTCGTGATTCCAGATACTGCAAGAAATGTGGAGAAGAACGTACTCAATATCTAACTTACCGACGTGACACTTTAGCTTCATTGCGTTCTATGCCTCTTGAAGCCAAAATAATTCAGACAAAGTTTCTTATTAATCAAGCTGTTAGAACTTTTGGAGAAGAACACTGCTACATATCTTATTCGGGTGGAAAAGACTCTACGGTGTTATCTCATATTACTAAACAATTATACCCTAACATATTACATTTATTTGCAAATACCACTAACGAATATCCTGAAACCTTAAAACACATCCAATGGGAAATCAAAGAAAATCATACCAATATCATGATTGTCTATCCTATAGATTCTAAGGGAGAAATGTGGAATTTTAAAAAAGTAGTGGAACACTATGGGTATCCCATATTCTCCAAACGCGTTTCAAACGCCATCAGAACATATCAACACGCAAAAACACCTCGTACCAAGCAAAACTCTATTGATTACATAGAGCGCAACTTCAAGAAATATCAAAAATATATGGAATTACCTATTTCAGATAAGTGTTGCGACAAGCTAAAAAAGGAGCCACTTCGCCGTAAAGCAAAAGAATTAGGGATGAAATGTGTTATATTAGGAATCCTAGCATCCGAAAGTTACCAACGTGAAAAAGCATGGCTTGAATATGGCTGTAATGTTTTTTATCAATTTAAAGACAACCAATGTAAGCCACTCTCTTTTTGGACTGATGATGATATCAATGAATATATTGAAAAATATAATGTTAAGATTCCAGATTTATACAATATGGGTTATACAAGAAATGGTTGTATGTTTTGTGGGTTCGGAGTTCACCTTGAAGCTCCAGAATCCAATCGTTATCAAAAACTGAAAGCAACTCATCCAAAGCAATATGCCTATTTTATTGACAATTTTGGTGGCATGATGCTTCAGTTTGATATAGTTGTATAGTAACTATGCAAGCAAGTATAAGCGAGAAGAGATTAGCAATTTTTCTCTTTTCGCTTGCATTAACAGAGAGTCTTCTATAGTATCCTTTGCTTATAACTTATCAATCTAGAACTCCTTCCAAAAGCAGTGGCTAATCTCAAAAAATATATAGCAGAATTTCATGCTAGTAACCCTGAAGCATTTGTTTTTTATTCCAGAAACACGGGTGTATTTGGAAAACTTACACAGCCTGCTGTCAATAAAATGCTTAAAAAGCATGCCGCATGTGCGCATAAAATATGCGATGAAGTTCCCGTTGAGCTTCATGCTCACCAAATACGGCATGGAAAAGCAACCCATTGGCTTGAAGATGGTATGAATATCGTGCAAATCTCTCTTTGGTTAGGGCATGAATATCTTCAAACAACTATGGTTTATCTGGATATTTCAAATGATAAAAAAGCAGCTGCATTAGCTACATTGTCCGATGAAACCAGTAAAAAGGTAACACCAAAATGGAAAAATGCCGGTGGTTCGCTTCTTAATCTGTACGGATTAGGCTAATTAATTTTGTATAAAAAAAATCCAAACCCTTTCTTCTAAAAGTATGACTATAAGCAATGTTTTTGAAAAGGTTTAGATTTTATTGCGGGATAAATGAAATAATTGAGAATTCTCGATTATCTCGTGAATATTAGTGTTGTACAGTTTGTAAAGATCTATATCCTTGCTAATCTGATTATTGTAGTGCTATACTGTTGTCTTCTGCTTCTGAAAGCAACCGTTATAATGAGATACCGGAAGGCATCGACCACCGTACAAACGGTTATAAAGTTCGGAAGGCAAGTATGATGCATAAAACAGATGCTGCCATCCAGCTTATCCGGAATGCACTTTCTGCTGGAATTCAAGGCATCAAAATCTTTTTTGAAATTAGGTTCTGAATTCCAGAGCCATAATTATGGTGCAATGGTAAGCCATACAGCCATTGTATTCACAAGATATATCATTTTGGAATGGCTTCGCCAAAATCAAAATGATGAAAAAACATATGACGAATTATTTCTCATGTACCGTGAAGATATCCAGGACACGGATTTAACAAATGCACTGCAGAGCCTTACAGCTCTGTTTGTAGAACATATATCAACGCTTTCGGCAGATATCACATCTGTACTGAAAAGTAAAGTAACCGAATGGATTGCTTCTCAAGCCGCATTTATTCAGGCTTTATTTGAGAATATCTACTGAAAAAGTTGAGCAATTTATTATATCACATTTTTACATCAGCCAACTTTTTTACAAAAATATAACTAAAATAACTAAAATCCAAAATAGAGCTTTAAGAATGTGATTTATTTCGCACATTTCCCTTTACATTTCATTGTTGACGTGATATATTTGCAACAGATGTTAAAAATATATCACATTGGAGATTGCATTTATGGATAACACAAAAGAAACTCTGTCAGTAACTCGGAAATATACAATCCAATATATCATTAATGGTGTATTATGGCTTCTGAACTCTATTTCAAACCTAATTCCTTTTAATCCAGTCAGAATCATAGGTGCTGTACTTTTATTTGTAAGTACAATCTGCTCTTTCTATACCCTATTAGCCCCACAGGAATCCGATGACGAAATGAGTATTCAACACATCTGGGCTGCAAAAAGTATGAGCCTTGAAATACTGCTATGCTCTGTGATTATAGTAAGAATTATATCTAATTTTGTTTCATTTTCTTTTCACAAAGCATATGGCTTTTTTGTTGCTGCTTCTCAGATACTTCCCGGATTACTTTTTCTGAAGTATGAAAAGGAGGGCTGCTAATGCCAATATTAAAGACCAAACTCCATGAACTCCGCAAAGAACGTAATATGCAACAAGCCGAGCTTGCAAAGCTTGTCGGTGTCCGCCGTGAAACTATTGGTAATCTTGAAAATGGCAAATATAATCCTTCTTTAAAACTTGCTATGGACATTGCCAAAGTATTCAACACTACTGTGGAAGACATTTTTTCATTTGAAGAAAATCCGCAGGAAAAAGCAGATGAAGTATATAAGGAAAAAGCAACAAAAAATGTCCTTGCGTAAGAATCCTCCAGAACATATATACAAAAATATAATTTTCTCATTTCAACAGAAAAAACGCCCATATCCATGGCACCCGCCACGAACACAAGCGTTTCATCCTTTCTCAATATGTAATTCTCACACTCTGACACAATCCCGTGTGATCTCCTTCAGCGAAGCCACACCGCACATTGCCATCGTATCTTTCAGTTCACTTCCGATCTTATTGACATAAGCCTCGACGCCTTCCTGCGCTCCGCCA
>CACXFV010000104.1 GCA_902767015.1 uncultured Lachnospiraceae bacterium
TATCATGGAATACTGGAATGATGAGATTAATGATTATATTTCTGGAAGATTCTATATCGCAGATCCCCGATATCCAATAAAACGGATAGAGGATGATGATATTATTTATGATAAGATCCCTCTTGAAATAATTGAGTATTAGGATGGTGGTATATATGATAAATATTGATAAAAATATAAAGACTTTGTATAAGACAACAAACTCGAGCAGAATCAATAAGAATTACATAATTAATATTGATGATGCAGTAGAACTTGATAATTCAGACATTGTTTATGGTTCATTTAAATTAAACAAGATACTCTGTTCCTCAGATTCACTTACATTCGGTGAGTGCAATTTTGCCATGCTGCAGTTTCAGTGTGCAGCGGCAATAGGGAATATAAAAGGAAAAAAAGTAACACTTAAGCAGAATATCTCAGGACCGGTTATTTCAGGTGGTGCTGCTGTCCGATATGAAGCGGAGGTAAAGCTGGGAAGTTATATCATTGACAGCTGTGAAATCACCGAAAACAAGAGATACAGGACTATTACGGCATATGACAATATGTATAAATTCCAGACTGATGTGAGCAGCTGGTATGAATCACTTAAATTTCCTATTATTGTTAAAAATATGTTTATAAGCCTCTGTACTTATATAGGAGTATCGTACATAGAACCGTCTTTTATTAATGGAGACATAATCATTGATAAAACCATATCCCCTGAAGAACTTCAGGGAATAACTGTTCTAAAATGCATAGCAGAAATAAACGCCGGCTTTTTTAAAGCTGATGAAGAGGGAAAAATCAGATTTGTAATGCTTGATTCCTCATCAGTAACAGAAGAGCTGGAAGTCAGAAATTACTCACAGCTGAAAAAAGAAGATTACAGAACAATGCACTTTGACAGGCTGATCATTCGTCAGGAAGATGGAGATATAGGAGTTGTAACAGGTACAGGAAATAACGCATATGTAATAGAAGATAATTTTCTGTTATATGGTAAGAGTTCAACTGAGCTTCAACCAATTTCAGATAGTATTTATAATTCAATCTGTAATATATCATATATACCATATACAGCCATACAGATAGGTCTTCCATATCTGGAACCGGGTGATTATGTAAAATACCATACGATATCAGGAACATTTGAAAGCTTTATTTTAACAAGAACGTTGACAGGAACACAGATACTGAAAGATGAAATTGAAACAAAAGGAACAGAAACAACAGGTGAAACATTCGGTCTTTCAAAAGATATAATAAGGTTAAAGGGAAAAGCAAATGTATTAACTAGAAGCATAGAAAAGACAACTGAGAAGATCACTGATATTGAGAAAAATGTAGAAACAGAGGCACTGCAGACAGCAGAAAAATTTTCATGGATAATCAAAAACGGAACATCTGGATCTGATTTTGAACTGACAGATAAAATGGCTGAACTGACTGCCGCCATCATAAGCCTTAATGGAAATGTAAAAGTTAACGGGGATATGATTACAGACGGAGCCATCACATCAAAAAAAATCAGTGTAGAAGACCTGGCTGCGCTGAATGCAACAATCGGGGGCTGGTTGCTTAATGATAATGCAATAAAATCTAAAAATGGTACAGTAGAGCTTAATTCACTTGAGAGTGTAATTAAATTTTATTCTTCAGTTGGAAAAATACTGGCTAAACTGGACAATCTGGGTGTCAGAATTTATGGAACAAATGAAACAGTAAGAACATTTCTTGATGAAACCTCTGTGCGCGTATACAGCTCGGCAGGAGTGCAGCAGCTGAGATTACATGAGGATGGTATCAGCGTATATGATGTCGATGGAGTGCCATTAGGACACTATGATGCAGGAAAGCTGTATGCATCACAGGAGGGAGAGCTGCTGGGACAGATTATAAGGGTAGTTGTTGATGAAAGATGTTTGGGATGGGCGATTGCAAAGAAACTTAATCCTACAGACAGCAGATATACAACAAGGCTGGGATATGACAGAGCGGAGGATTTGTTTTATATGTATTGTAATGCAAGATTCACAAGACATACAGAGACGGATCCATACAGAACGAAAAAGATTGTATTTAATGATTCAGATAATACGTTTAAAGTAACAGTCGGATGTGGTGCATTTGAGGATACATCATATGATATCACCAATGAATTTGAATACACAGAAGACAGTAATGGTAATATCACGCAGATATATAACAGAACATTAGGTAAAAGAATGGAAATTGTATACAAATAAAGGAGTCAGAATGACAGGAGATTTTAAAAAAGGATTTATTTTAGGAATGTCTTTAAATAAGCCAATAATACTAGGAGGAATGTCAATGAATTATTCAACCCAAGAGCAGAGTATTGGTACGTGGATAGACGGCAGACCAGTATATCAAAAAGTTTTTGATGAATTTACGTTATTAAACGATACACCATATGATTATATTATGATTACAACAGCAACAGATATTATTCCGCTAAATGCGACAGGATATTGTAATTTAGTTGATCCAAGTAAGGCATTGTGGAAAGTATGGATACCAACTACTGATGCTGGTTTTGGATATTTTTCAAATATACAAAAAAATGCCAGTAATGATGTGTATATCACTACAAATACATTGAAAAGTAGAGGTAGTACTCATGTTGTTCCGGTTTCGAAAATTGAAAGTATTTGTATTATATTAACATATATTAAAGTAGCTGACTAAATTATTTTGAAAATTTTAAAATTGACATTTTTAGTGGCAAAAATTGACATTCTTAGTGGCAGCCTACAGCAAAGCCGGGAGATATTGTAATGGCTGTTACAAGTGAGAATGTTGAGGACGTATGTTCATGTACAGCATGGCTAGGGGATGAAGATATTGCTATCAGTGGGCACACTGCTATTATCAGTCATAACCAAAATGCAAAGTACCTGTCATATTTCTTTCATTCAGCATTGTTCTTCGACCAGAAGAAGAGACTTGCACATGGAACAAAAGTGATAGAAGTTACACCGAGTAAGCTTGGAGA
>CACXFV010000105.1 GCA_902767015.1 uncultured Lachnospiraceae bacterium
ATTACATCCTTTGACCAGTTTACCTGATCGTGATTATTAATCACATCATGCCCATCTCCCGGTCTGAAAGAATACGTATCCGCTTTACTACTACCGGTAAGGGTATCATCACCGGTATCTCCAATAATTAATCCTCCTATTTTCCCTGTGGTAATGGTATCATTCTGCTCTGTTCCCTTGTATATAGGAAACAATCGGATAACTTCTTCATCATCGCTAAAAAGATCATCAAAAAACTGATCTACAGCTTTGCCGCATTTGGCTACTATATCTTCAATCTTGTCTGCTGCGTTGGAACATATCTCTGCTCCCCAATCAAAAATAAATTCTCCCAAAACATATCCCAAATTATCACTCCCCATCACTGGTAGTAAAGCCTGTTGTGCCAGTCTCTCCAAAGTTATCTGATAAAGACTTTTTGCACTCTTCTTCAAAGCATCCTTCATACTGCCCTCCTGTATCAGGTTCACAATTTCCTCTACATTATTTTTTTTATCCACCATGACATAATACGTTGCATCTATTTCCAGTACTACGATTGTCTCATATATAATCAATTCGCTAATCTTGGATGCGGCTTTATTTTCTGAAATGATATCGATTGCTTTTTCTACTCCCTCTTGCATATTTTTTGCTTTCATAAATTCAAAAATGGCTTCAACCATAACAGATGCCGCCTCATCAATATTAATAGAGCTGTCGCCTGACACTGAATCCATTACTTTGGTTGATAATCTCTTCATCATATAATATATAATATCCGGTTTCCCCTCTCTCTTGAACTCTCCCCGGGCATCAAGCATTTGCGCCGGCATATGATAACCTATCAGATACGGTTCCGGTGTGCCAACATCAATATATTTTTTTTCAATTCCATCAAGATCGTACATCAATGAGCCGACATAACTTACTGTCGGGATATACTCTGTAATCTTACCGGCTCTGTCACTAATCTCTGTGTTATATTTATTAATAAAATTTGCTGAAAAACCCTGATTATCAAATGTCACGCATCTGTCGATATCATTATTTTCGTCATATTTTCCTCTTTCAGGATGTGCCACCGATTGATCATTGATATATTTTTGATAAGTCGTCGTAACATACTGTGCCAGATTACCACCTGCGGAATGTCCACTGACTGTTATATTCAGATTTTCAATATATTTTCCATCACTATCCTTGGCATTGAAATCTCTGACATTCCCTGTATTATCTTTAAAAACTGCCTCTTGTGTCAAATAATCCCTTGCCGCTAAGACGGCATCCTCATAAAACATCATTGCCTTTTTTTGTTCATTGGTATCTGCCTGTACTGCTCCCTTTACATTGTCATACCATGTGTTTGTCCTAATTATCTTTCCATCTCTGTCATAAAATGAATAATCTCCTTCTGCATAGTTACCGCCATAAATGACATACACCTCTGCGGTCTCATGATTTACCAGACATACTGATGATGTGGAGTCATCAATGCTATTCGGATAAACGATTACTAATTTTTTTGATGCCTCATCTTCTTTCAGCCAGTTTACAATCTTATCCATTTTAAGATCCTCATCTGTATAATCCTGAAGTGCCTCATGAATGCATGTATTATACTGATGACAGTTATTAATAAAATTAGATACGGTACTATATGTACCATCAGTTTGTTTCTCCATATCAGAAAATTCTTGATAATATGTCAATGCATCCAGCATTAACAGCTTCTCATCCGTGATTGTTACTTCGCTCATGTTAATCCTCCTCTTTTCTTATAGAAAAAGCCAAGTCTTCTTTAGCTCTCAAACTGCCACTATAACCATTTTCCTCTTTTCCGCAAAACCTTATGTCATATGCCTCTTGCGGATATATGTAAACATGAAAAAACATAGAACCATCGGCTATTCTCGGTCTGTAATAATTGTCTATCCTCTGTTGAATGTCGACACTGTCCGGACCCTCCGGCACCGATATCCATACAGAAACAAGAATGTTTTCAAATGCCTCTGCCATTTTAGAAATTGATATATTTTCTCCATCCGGTATTGGAAAATCTGCCTCTAATCCACTAAAACCAGTTATGCCTGTGATCTGCTCCATGTAGGCCGTAACATCTGCGAACTGTCTGATTCCCATGTTTTTTAAATCCTCCTCTATTTCTTTTGTCACATAAGGCATTACCAATTCCGGTATATAATCGTCTGACACTACATGATAACAGTCAATATAGCCATCTCCATCGTTGTCGGAAAAATCATCAGGATAGACAAGTACA
>CACXFV010000106.1 GCA_902767015.1 uncultured Lachnospiraceae bacterium
AAAAAAAGCGCGAGACGGGACTCGAACCCGCGACCCCGACCTTGGCAAGGTCGTGCTCCACCAACTGAGCCACTCGCGCGATGTAAAGATGTTTATCTCTCAAGACAAAGCTATTTTACATTATCATTCACCATTTGTCAACCACTTTTTCAAGTTGCCTCAAAAGAATTGTAACAGTTCAGCCGCACCATTCGCAAATCATACTATGCTACGCATAGTACCGCTGCTAAAAAAATACTTTATTCATCGCAGGTACCTTAACTAATCAGGCAAATTTAAACTGCCTGGCAGCTAAGAATACCTGCAATATCATTATCATTGTTACAGCTATATCTATAGCTCCTCCTCTACCTTATCCTGCACATAAGTCGTTGCAATATAAAGCTCGTCAAGCTGCTTTTGTTCTACCACATTCGGTGCCTCTGACATCAGACATGAAGCATCCTTCACTTTAGGAAAGGCAATGACATCTCTGATACTATCCTCATGAACCATATGCATCACAAGTCTGTCAAGTCCAAATGCCAGTCCTGCGTGAGGCGGAACCCCATATTTAAATGCATTCAACAGGAATCCGAATTTCTCGTATGCCTCTTCATTCGTAAAGCCCAGTGCCCTAAACATCATTTCCTGAATATCATCCTGGTGTATTCTGACACTTCCTCCTCCTAATTCCGTACCATTGAGGACAATATCGTAAGCCTTTGCTCTCGCCTTGCCCGGCTCTGTCTCTATTAAATCAATATCCTCCTCCATAGGCATTGTAAACGGATGATGCATTGCCACATACCTGTTTTCCTCATCCGAATACTCAAATAACGGAAATTCCGTAATCCAAAGAAAATGATAGGTGTCCTTATCAAGCATAGAAAGCCTTTCTGCCATCTCACATCTGAGTGCCCCTAATACAGCATAGACTATTTTATGTCTGTCTGCCGCAAACAACAGTAAATCTCCCGGCTGACCTTCCATTCTCTCCACAATTTCCGCCAATTCCTCTTCCATCATAAATTTTGCAAAGGATGATTTCAGGGAACCGTCTTCATTAATGGCAATATAGGCAAGCCCTTTTGCGCCATATCCCTTGGCAAATTCTACCAGACCGTCTATCTTCTTTCTCGGCATTGCCCCCTGTCCGTTGATATTGATGCCTCTTACCGTTCCACCGGCGGAAAGTGCATTTGTAAACACAGAAAAGCCACAATCCTTAACAATATCTGATATATCCTTCAATTCAAATCCAAACCGTGTATCCGGCTTATCCGAACCAAACCTGTCCATTGCCTCCTGCCATGTCATTCTCTTAAAAGGTGTCTGTATCTCAACCCCTAAAATCTCTTTCCATAGCTTGGCAAGAAGTCTCTCATTGACATCAATGACATCATCAATATCCACAAAGGATAATTCCATATCAATCTGTGTAAATTCAGGCTGCCTGTCTGCTCTTAAGTCCTCATCCCTGAAGCATTTTGCTATTTGGATGTATCTGTCATATCCTGCACACATCAGCAACTGCTTAAACAGCTGCGGTGACTGGGGCAACGCATAAAAATTACCCGGATGTACACGGCTTGGTACAAGATAATCTCTGGCCCCCTCCGGCGTACTCTTGGTCAATATCGGGGTTTCAATCTCAATAAAGCCCTCCTCAGTCATAAATGCTCTGACGAGTGTGGTAATCTGACTTCTAATCATAAGATTTCTTTGTATATGCGGTTTTCTGAGATCAAGATATCGATACTTAAGTCTCAACTCATCCTTCGTCTGAACACCATCCTCAATCGGAAATGGTGGTGTCTGTGCCTCAGACAATATTCTCAGGGAGGTAGCTCTGATTTCAATCGTTCCTGTCTTCAAATTCTCATTGACAGCACCGCCTCGCTTTTCAACACGTCCCTCCACTGCAATGACAAATTCATTTCTGATTGTCTCTGCCTTCTCAAATCCCTCTTTTGACACATCCTTCTCATCAAATACTATCTGAAGGATACCGGAGCGGTCCCTCAAATCGACAAAAATCAGGCTTCCCAAATTTCGTCTCTTTGCGGTCCATCCCATTACTACGACTGTCTCTCCTATATTCTTATCTGATAACTCTGTACATCTGTGACTCCTTTTAAGTCCTTTCATTGACTCAGCCATGATATTAACTTCCTTTCCCAATTACTGCAAACTTGCCTATATTATTTTTTTATTGCAATTCTTATCTACATATTCTCTCTGATAAACTCAGCAATTCCATCCAATGTAACCTCTGTCTGCTCTCCTGTCTCCATGTTCTTCACTCTTGCCAGATTCTCATTGATTTCATTTTCACCAATAATAACCGTATAGCGGGCATTCAGTTTATTGGCATACTTCATTTGTGCCTTTACACTTCTGTCCATGTAATCCGTCTCAACAATAATTCCATCATTTCTTAGTTGATTCACAATGCGATATGCTTTTGCTCTTGCCTCTTTTCCCAATATTCCCACATACAAGGCTACCGGCGGTTCCTCCTCCAGCTCTATCCCCTCTTTATCAAGAAAATACAATATCCTCTCCAATCCCATTCCAAATCCTGCTGCCGGAATATCCTGCTTCTCGTCTATCTCATGCACCAGTCCGTCATATCTGCCACCGCCGCACAGCGTAAATCCTTGTGAATCTACAAACTCGAATACTGTTTTGGTATAATAGTCAAGTCCTCTTACAATTCCCGTGTCAACCTCATAAGGAATGTTCATCTCCTCCAGAATGCTCTTCAATTCCTCGAAGTGCTCTCTGCACTCATCGTCAAGATACTCTATGGTTCTCGGTGCACCTGCCACGATTTCTTTACAGGTATCCACCTTACAATCAATGACCCTTAAAGGATTCTTGGTCATTCTTTCCTTACAGGTCTCACAGAGTCCTTCTTTATGCTGATTAAGATATGCCAAGAGTGCTTCGTTATAATTCTTCCGGCAATTGGCACAGCCGATGCTGTTAATATGGAGCTTCGCGTCTTTCAATCCCAACTCTGAAATAATAGAAGAAATTAAAGAAATTAATTCCACCTCAACCATCGGACTTTTTGAACCTAATATCTCCACGCCAAACTGGTGATGCTGTCTTAATCTCCCACTGGCCGGCTTCTCATACCGAAATGCCGGTGTCACATAAAACAGCTTTGTCGGTGCAGGCTCTGCATACATTCCATGTTCAAGATATGCTCTCACTGCTCCTGCCGTTCCCTCCGGCTTCAGCGTAATACTTCTGTCTCCTTTGTCGTTAAAGGTATACATTTCCTTTTGAACAACATCTGTCGTCTCTCCCACACCTCTCTGAAATAGCACCGTATGTTCAAATACCGGTGTTATAATCTCCTTTATATGGTATCTGCCTGCCATATTTCTGCATATTCTTTCTATGACAGACCGTCTGTACATATCTTTTCCATACCAATCCTGCGTCCCTCTCGGTGCTTTCGTTATCATTTTTTATAATCCTTTCTATCTGTTAAAATTATCGCCAACTATCAGCTACTTATCAATCACACACTATACTCCAACCACTTTTGGGAGCTCCACCTCGTGAATGACGCTCAAAAATGTAAGAAATATTTTCATATCAAAATTCTTAACCTCGTCTATCATCAACTCAATCGCCGTATCTACATCAAACGCATCTCTATATGTTCTATTAGAAGTAAGTGCGGCAAAGACATCACATACCCGAATGATTCTTGCGCCCAACGGAATATTCTCCCCCACCAGATTATTCGGATAGCCTGAACCGTCATAATTCTCGTGATGATATAATACTGCCTCAAGAACATTATCATTAAATTCCTTCTCCGACAGTATATCATATCCTATCTCAGAATGCATCCTGATATATCGCATTTTCTCAACATTCATTTTATCTAAGTTATTGTTATCATATATATATCCGTACACCTTGACCTTGCCAACGTCATGTACCACGCCCGCTACTGCCATATCATAGCAAAAATCCTCGTCACAGCCAAGCTCTTTTGCAATCAGAAACGCCAGATTACTGACACAGATACCATGCATGACAAGTTCTTTAATTCTATACCGGTCTGTATCCTCAAACAACTCCTTACGTTTGTTTTTATCAGATTTTCCTTTCATCGCTAATCCTCTATTCCAAAGTCATTCATTTCTAATCTTCATTCTAATCTTCTTTTTATCTTTTTTGTCTTCCTTCGGCTGAAAGCTCCTTATACGGTATATCTATGCTTACGCAATAATTCTTCATAACTTTCAATCACCTGTCAGGAGCATGATTTACAATATATCCGTGCTTTCGCGATAACTCTTCATAACTCTAAATCACCTGTCAGAAGCATGATTTACAATATATCTCCGCTTTCTCTCTATCATCTCATCAATTCTTTCAATATACAGGTCAACGTCCTTCACATTCTCAATGCGTGTAATCTCATCATCCTCCCCCTGCCTGTCACAGTTGCTGCCCGCAGCGTCATCATCAGCATGTGCGCTTAAAATCCGACTTTCATACTGCTTATGTCTGACCATCTTAGAAGAAGCGCCTGCGCCTACTGCCAGTATGGTCTGTTTTTCCTCCATGATTAAAACATTATATATTCCCTCCCTGCCCGGAAGTGCATATCCTACGTTTTCAAGATTTCCCGCCATATTCTTTTGTCTGTAAAGATAATAAGGATTCATTCCCAATTGCATTGCCGCATCCCTTGTTACCTGCATCATTTCTTCATCATTTTTAATATCAAATTCTCTGCCAAGCCGTTTTTCAAGATTTAATCTGGCCGCCCTCTTCACCGCAAGGGAATGAATCGTAAGACTGTCCGGCTTTAACCGCAACACATAACTCATACTGTTTTTTACATCAGACAGCTTTTCTCCGGGAAGTCCCAGTATGAAATCCATGTTAATATTATCAAAGCCTTCCTTTCGTGCCATATCATATGCCTGCAGGAACCGGTCTGTTGTGTGATGTCTTCCGATTAACCGCAGGGTCTCATCACTCATGGTCTGTGGATTGATGGATATTCTTGTGATATCATACTTTCTAATGGTGGCAAGTTTCTCTTCCGTGATGCTGTCCGGTCTTCCTGCCTCAATCGTATATTCATAAAGTCTCTTGGTATCAAATAACTGACTGATTCTTAACAAAAGTCTGTCCAGCTGTTTTGCTGATAATGCTGTCGGTGTCCCACCGCCGATGTATATAGTACACAATCTCTTATTGCCATATACTCCCGCACAAAATTCCAATTCTCTTATCAGCGCCTCTAAATATCTTTCCGTTTTATTCCTGTATATTCCAATAGGGTAGGAGGTAAATGAGCAATATAGACAAGTACTTGGACAAAAAGGAATCCCCACATACAGACTATATCCGTTGCTGTAGTCGATTTTCTTCAAAATCTCAAGTTCACGTTTTGATATCGCAATACTCTCCTGCGCTTTGATATCAGAAAGAAAATATTCTTCCTTCATATGCTTGTAAACAGCTTTCTCTTTCAGTCCCAACGCAAGCAAAGCCGATGTAATCTTTGTCGGTCTTATTCCCGACAGAGTGCCCCACGGTAATTCCTTATGTGTATACTCACTGAGTATGGTATATAATTCTCTCTTTAGCAGATTTTTAGTTTCTTTACGGCTGTATTCACCCTGTATATACACTCTCTCAAATTCTGCACCGGAAATCCTTCCTGTCAAATCTGTAATCGCCAGAGCCATGTGCCCCTCACCAAAATGGCATTCCACTGTCAGCACGAGCTTTTCTGTCTCATGGTTTTCCTCTCCCCGTATACTTTTTAAATTTTCCTCCGGATAAAAAGAACGGACTATTCCCTGTATATCGTATTCAAAATCAAATTTCTCTGTAAACTTAATACATATCATATATATTCTTCTCACTGCCTATCGTCGTATCGCCCTCGTGTCCCGGATAGACGACCGTATCATCATCCAATACCAATAATTTATCCACAATTGACCGGATGATAGCACTCTGACTTCCTGTCGGAAAGTCTGTCCTACCATGAGAATGATAAAATAAAGTATCACCACTAAACAATATTTTTTCATTCTCCATCAGGTAACAACAGCTTCCCACCGTATGTCCCGGTGTATGTATCAGCCGAAACTTCATTCCTGCCACTTCAACCACAAAGTCATCTGTAAGATAATGGTCTGCCTCCAGCCGCAGACTGTCCCCTCCAATCATTCTTGCCAGATTCATATCTGTTGTCAAAATCTGTTTTTCATCCCGATAGACATATATCTCCATTCCAAAATGCGTCTTTAATGTCTTTACGGCACCTATGTGATCATAATGACCATGTGTCAGCAATATCGCCACCGGGTTCAGATTTAACTCCTTAAGCTTCATTTCTATACGAAATGCTTCATCTCCCGGATCAATCAATACCGCCTCATTCTTTTCTTTCTTATACACGATATAGCAATTTGTCCTGATAGGACCAACAATCATTTTTTTTACACAAACACACATATCTATACACTTATCATCCTTACGTTCTTTCGATATCTATAATACTCTCCACATTGCGCATTTTATCTATTAATCTGTTCAACTCGTCTACACCGGCCACCTCAAATGACATGGATATCGTTGCAAATCCCTGTTTATTGGTTCTCACATTCATGCTGGCAACATCTATCTGACGCTCCGTAGTAATCTTAGACAGGTCAGCAAGGATTCCTGTCCTGTTATTGGCATAAATATTGATTTCAACCATATATTTTTCAGACATGTCTGATGCTGCCTTCTCCCACTCCGCTTCAATAATTCTGTTTCTGTCAATTTCCGGCATATTCAAAATATTGATACAATCTGTTCTGTGAATGGAAATTCCCCTGCCTCTGGTAATAAATCCCACAATCTCATCCCCCGGCACAGGATTGCAGCATTTGGAAAATCTCACCGCAACATCATGGATTCCCTTAACAGTGATACCCCCTTTTGATTTTGAGACACCCGGCTTCTCTTTATGCTCCTTTGCCTCATTAACCGCCTCTATAATCTCCTCATCAGACAACTCTTTTTTATGCTTTTTATCATATTCCTCAATCAGCTTATTAATAATCTGACCTTCCTTAAGACCTCCGTGCCCCACGGCTGCAAGAACCGATTCCCAATCCCGGAAGCCATATTTGCGCATAACACTCTCTGTAAATTCTGATTTCATCAGGTCACTTAACACAATTGCTTTTGACTTGCAGTATTTCTCTATCAGTTCCCTGCCTCTTGCAATATTATCATCTTTAAGCTCTGACCGAAACCACTGATTAATCTTATTCTTTGCCTGCGTGCTCTTGACAATCGCAAGCCAATCCCTGCTTGGTCCTTTTGAATTTTGGGAAGTGACAATCTCTATTCTGTCACCATTTTGTATTTTATAATCAATTGGCACCATTTTCCCATTGACTCTGGCGCCTACCATTTTGTTACCCACTGCACTGTGAATGGAATAGGCAAAATCAATTGGTGTCGAGCCCACCGGAAGATTTTTGACATCCCCCGAAGGAGTAAAACAAAAGATATTGTCAGAGTAGAGATCAAGGTCGCTCTTTAACATGGTCAAAAATTCCCTGTTGTCAGACATATCCTTCTGCCATTCAAGAATCTGCCTTAACCAGCTGAGCTTTGCCTCTTCTGTCTCTTCTGAGTTTTTACCATCGGCATTTTCCTTATATTTCCAATGCGCTGCAATACCGTATTCTGCTGTCCTGTGCATCTCAAAGGTTCGAATCTGAATCTCAAATGGCTGCCCTTTCGGCCCGATTAAGGTTGTATGAAGTGACTGGTACATATTCTGTTTCGGCATGGATATATAATCTTTGAATCTGCCCGGTATCGGCTTGTACATCTCATGAATCACGCCGAGCGCTGCGTAACAGTCCTTGACTGTCTCTACGATAATTCTGATGGCAAACAGGTCATAAATCTGGTCGAAGGTCTTATTCTGATTGACCATCTTTCTATAGATACTGAAAAAATGCTTTACTCTTCCGTCAATCTGTGCTTTAATGCCCGCATCCTCAATATTCTCCCTGACATCTGCTATGATATCCTCAATAAACTGTTCCCTCGCAATCTTCCTGCTCTCCATCTTCTCCGTCAAATCCCGGTAGACATCGGGTTTCAGATACTTCAACGACAGATCATCCAGTTCTATCTTAATCTTCGATATACCCAATCTGTGAGCGATAGGGGCATAAATCTCCATCGTCTCTCTTGACTTCTCAATCTGCTTCTCCGGAGACTGGTACTGCATCGTCCGCATATTATGAAGTCTGTCGGCCAGCTTTATCAGAATGACTCTGATATCCTTTGCCATGGCAAGAAACATCTTGCGGAGATTTTCTGCCTGCAGCTCTACCTTATCCTGCTCATAGGACAAACGTGTCAATTTCGTGACGCCATCCACCAAAAGCTCCACTTCTTCTCCGAACTCCCTGACAATATCTCCTTTCGTCATCACGGTATCTTCTACCACATCATGAAGCAATCCGGCCACTATGGTCTCCTTGTCAAGCTCCAGTTCTGCCAGAATAATGGCAACGGAAACAGGATGAATAATATATGGCTCTCCCGACTTTCTCTTCTGACCTTTATGTGCATCATAGGCAATCTGATAAGCCTTCTTCACCATAGCCGTATCAGTCGATGGATGATATCTGTGAATCAGTTCAATGAGATGTGCATATAATGCATCCGGATCATCAAAAGTCGATTCATCCTTAATAAGTCTGCCGTCTACCACTCTATCACTTTTTTCGGCCCACAAAGGCTCCTTCACAGTTTCTGCTTCTGTCGCTTTCATATCTTCATTCTTCACGACATTCCCATCACTATTGATAGAGTTCATACTATCCTTTAACTTATTATTCTGCACATCACTCATAATATCACCTCTATTTGCTCGCATCTCTACCTATTCTTTACATTTCTGATAACTATTAATTATAATGATTTTTCTGTAAATTGCAACCCATTTGTGCGTTTCCGCCTTTCTATCTCTCACATTTTTACAATTACCGGCACAAATAATCTTCCTGCCGGATTTCCCGCTTTACTCTCTTTTTCCTTTGCCGCCTCACAAAAATACGTCTGTGAACTCAGCAGCTTCTTTCCGCGCTTATCTACCTTTTCATAATTCTCTCCTACAAGTACATGTGCTTTTAATGTATCTGCCAGCTGGATTCCCAGAATCTCAATGACCTCCTCTTTCGCCTCTGCATCTTCGACAGGGAACAGTATCTCGACCCGCTTATCTAAATTTCTCGGCATCCAGTCTGCGCTGGCTAAATATACCTCAGAATTACCACCATTGGCAAAATAAAAGATGCGGCTGTGTTCCAAAAATGTTCCCACAATAGAACGCACAGATATATTTTCACTCACTCCCTCTATCCCCGTCTTGAGACAGCAAATGCCTCTGACAATCAGATTAATCTGTACACCGGCACCGGAGGCTTCATAAAGTGCCTCTATGATTTCTTTATCACAGAGTGAATTCATCTTTGCTGTGATAAAGGCTTCCTTCCCTTCCTTCGCATACTTTGTCTCTCTCTTAATCAGATAAAGGAACCTCTCCCGCAGCCAATATGGCGCAATGCTTAATCTGTTCCATTGTCTCGGCTCACTATAGCCGGAAATCATATTAAATACCGCCGTGGCATCCTCTCCCACTGCCGTGTTACAGGTCATAAGCCCTAAATCTGTATACAGCTTGGCTGTGGCATCATTATAATTTCCCGTTCCGAGATGGACATATCTCTTAATGCCTTCTTCCTCGCGCCTTACCACCAATGTAATCTTGCTGTGTGTCTTTAATCCAACCAGACCATAGATAACATGGCAGCCGGCTTTTTCAAGCATTTTTGCCCACTGAATATTATTTTCCTCGTCAAATCTCGCCTTAAGCTCAACAAGTACTGTCACCTGCTTGCCGTTATCAGCAGCCCTCGCTAATGATCTGATAATCGGTGAATTTCCGCTTACCCTGTATAAAGTCTGTTTAATGGCCAGTACATTTTCATCCTCCGATGCCTGCCGGATAAAATCCACCACCGGGTCAAAGGCTTCATACGGATGGTGAAGCAGGATATCCTTTCTGCTAATCTGGGTAAAAATATCCTCTTCCCCTGAAATGGCATAGTGCGCCGGTATATATTTTTCATCCTTGAGTTGCTCAAAACCGTCTACACTGTATAATTTCATCAAAAATGTCAGGTCAAGCGGGCCGTTAACGTCATAGATACTATGTGTTTCTACATTTAATTCATTTTTCAAAAACCTGATAATCTGTTTGTCTGTCTTATCTTCTATTTCAAGTCTTATGACAAATCCCCACTGCCTTTTCCTCAATTGCTTCTCTATCTCCTCAAGAAGATCCGCCGCCTCATCTTCATGAATGGATAAATCTGCATTTCTTGTAATTCTGTACGGGCAGGCACTCACCACCTCATATCCGCAAAACAGCTTATCAATATTACGCTCGATAATCTGTTCTAACAGTATAAAATTTCTGACATCTGCTGTCTTCGGCAATTCGATGACTCTGCTTATCACATCAGGCACCTGCACCGTGGCAAATTTCTCCTCCTCGCCCTTTAAACGCACACAGATATTGAGGGATTTGTTTCTGATCAACGGAAATGGTCGGGACGAATCTACCGCCATTGGGGTAAGAACAGGATACACATTTTCGTCAAAATAGGTATCCACATATAGTTTCTGCTCCTCACTCAGCTGTTCATGATAAGTAATCATATTGATGCCCTGTTTTTCCAGCAGACCTAATAAAGAGCGGTTAAAGGCATTATACTGCCGTTCCATGAACTCCTTCGTCTCTTTTAATATTGCTGTCAGCTGCTCCTTCGGCTTCATTCCGGCGATATCCGGCTTCACATATTTTGCATCAACCATATCCTTAAGGGATGCAACTCTGACCATAAAAAACTCATCCAGATTAGACGCCGTGATACTCAAAAATTTGAGACGTTCAAATAACTTATTGGTTTTATCCTTAGCCTCTAAGAGAATCCTCTCGTTAAACTTAAGCCAGCTAAGCTCTCTATTCTGATAATATTCAGGAATTGAAATATCTTTTTTTTCATTCATAATGGATATACCTCATTTCTGAAATATGCATTTATTACTTACATTTCCTTTTTCTGTCTTAATACAGGTCTGATTCCGTATACCTCTTCAAAAAACTCCGCCTTGGATTTAAACAATCCTTTCTCAAGGGTTATATCGTCACTTGTGTAGGTGGTAATCACTAACGTATTATCCTCCTTAAGTACTGCTTTTGAATTTTTAAATTTCTGCTTGTGACTTCTGTCCATGGCATTGGCGACCCTGAGTATCGCTACCAGCTTCACAATTGTCAGATAATCATTTCTGTCATCCGTATCAAGCTGATTATTCTCCTCAAAAAAATCCTCTGTGTTATACTTGACCACATTAGCCACAATCTTCTGCTCCCTGTTGGAAAGTCCGATAATCTCAGTGGCCATGATAATATTATAGGAAGCCTCTCCCGGCTTACTCATACTGATATATTTCCCGCAATCGTGTAGTATCGCAGCAATTCCTAACAGCTTTCTCTCTGCATTGCCAAGACCATGTATCTTTTTCATGGCATCAAAAATTGTGGTGACATTCTTTTCCAATATCGCAATGTGATTCTGGTTGGCTTTATAGCGCTTCGCTATCAGTTTCGCCGCATTGATAATATCGTCGTCAAAATCATGACCGATTTTAATAATCTTTTTCTCAATGGCATATTCTGCCGCAATAGCATCACACAATCCCACCTTCGGAAACCATACGTTCTCTGTCTGAGTCTCCTCTATCAGCCTCTTATAAATCATAGCGCATGGCAAAAGCAATGTTGCCTGTTCTTCCGTAATTCCCATTTTCTGTGACAACTGTCCTGCATTTTTTTCCATCAGACTGTCAAATCTTGTGATAAACTGCTCTCTTGTCATATTTTCCGTGTATTTTCCGCCCTTCATGGCGAAATACATGATATAATCCCCCACCGCTATGATATTTTTGATACTCTTCTCTTTCAGATACATCTTCTTGAAAGTGTAAATATCATTATTAATTAATTCCTCCACCAACCAATAAAAATGTTGCCTGTCATTGCTTAATCTGTATAAAAGTTCTCTGATTCTTAATGAACCAAGCTTAATGTTCTGTGTGGTGACAAGTGTTCCTTTATCAAAAAGTGATATCTGTACACTGCCTGCCCCCACATCCACCAGTGCTGTCTGTTCCTCGATAAAGCGTTCAAAATCCTTTCTGACAGATAATGTTTTATACATCAGAAATCGCAATTCTGAATTGCCGATGATTTTCACCTCTAACCCGGTTCTCACCTTAATTCTGTCTATGATGATATTTCTGTTTTCTGCTTCTCTGATAGAACTGGTGGCATAGGCAACATACTCTGTCACCTTATATTCTCTCATTACCTCCGTGAATTTATATAACGTCTCGCACAGTTCATCAATGTGCTTAAAATCCACACGTCCTGTCACATACGTATCCCTCCCCAGTTCAATCACATGCCTTACATTGTCAAGCATCACAATTCCGTTTTTGGGAGACAGCTCAAAAATCTTAAGCTCCAGCTCATAAGAGCCAACATCAATCGCTGCCATCAGTTTGTACGCCATTCAACATCACCTTCCACCCTTTGATTCCGATTATCGTTTCTGTTTTCTAATAATTGCCTATAATTTTAACATAATCTGCCTCTTCCATAATACCGGTTATGGCATTCATCACTGCCGGCTCCTCAAGCCGTCCCTCAAATTCAACAAAGAAACGATACTCCCATGCCTTATCCTTAATCGGTCTTGACTCAATACTTGTCATATTAATACCATTATAAATAAAATGGGATAAAATATTATACAGAGTACCACTCTTATGTGACACTTCAAACAATAGCAGTATTTTGGAGGCAGTGCGGGTATAAATCCTCTGATTACTGATAATAATAAACTTTGTCGTATTCTCATTATTTCTGTTGATGTTTTCCATAAGAATCTTTAGTCCATAAATATCAGCCGCCGCAGTACTGGCAATCGCCGCATGTGTTCTATCCTTCTCCTCCATGACTTTTTTTGCGCTTCCCGCTGTATTCGCCTGTGCAATCTTCTGCCATTCTCTATGTTCTTCCAAAAAG
The DNA here is from genome assembly GCA_902767015.1 of uncultured Lachnospiraceae bacterium. GTDB lineage: Bacteria > Bacillota > Clostridia > Lachnospirales > Lachnospiraceae > Bovifimicola. The sequence goes on from CACXFV010000106.1 coordinate 13,217, forward strand.
TCATTACACTGCATAAGTCCCTGCGGATGGGAATATACGACCTTAATCTCCTCAATGGATGCCTCTTTGGTGCCCAAAAGCGCATGTCTGACAAATACCTCGGTCATCCCTACAATATAATTATCAAATTCAAATAATAAATCGTATACGTCATTGACGGTTCCCGCAGTTGAATTTTCTATCGGAAGAACCGCATACTCTGCCCTTCCATCCCTGACCTCCTCCATTGCTTCCCTAAAGGTCTTGACATGATAGGCATTTGCTTCTTTGCCAAAATACTGCAATAGTGCCTGATGACTATACGCCCCTTCTACACCTTGATATACCACTGTACTGTTTTCTCTGTTAAGGGCTTGCACTCCTTTAAAATCGACTTTCTTTCCCATGCCATGTTCAGCTATCAGCCCATATTGCAGTTTTCTGCTCATCGCCATTATCTGTATAAATAATTCATTTACGCCTATCTTATTAAAATCACTGCCGGCAAGAGAGACTACTTTTTCGATTTTTTCCTGTTCACGCTTTCTGTCAAGAACGTTTTTCCCACAGCTGATTTTGTATTCCGCAACATTCTTACACAATTCCATTCTCTTTTCAAACAATTCAACGATTGTCTGGTCTACTTCATCTATCCGGTTTCTTATCTCATTTAAATTAAGCTCCACGTTACTCTTTGTTTTCTCTCTTTCTATATCATGTCACGTATTCTCTGATGTAGCAAAGGATGTACCACATTCGGTGCAATCTGCTTAAGCGGCTCTAACACAAAGGCTCTCTTATGCATCTCAGGATGTGGAATGATCAGTTCATCATCGGAGATAACCAGATCATCATATAACAGAATATCCAAATCAAGTGTTCTCGGTCCCCAGTGGACATCTCTGACTCTGTTCGCATCATTTTCAAGTTTTTGCAGGAATCTTAACAGCTCTGACGGTGTGTACAGTGTGTCAAGCATGATACAGCCATTCATAAAGTCGTCCTGTTCCACCGGTCCATATGGCTCTGTAAGAATTATATCTGAAATTTTAATAATCCGGCAGCTCACATCCTCTTTCACTGCCTTCACGGCATCTTCAAGATATTTCAGCTTATCACCCATGTTAGAACCAATTGCCACATAGGCCCGGTGCCATCTTCTCTCAATGGTGACTCCCACGTAATCTACATGCATCCTGATAGGTGCCCATGGCTTTTTGATGGTTATTTTGACACCATTCAAAGCCTCGAAATTGGCAAACAGTACCAGTGCCAGATTCTCTGCCACGGCCTCCAACAGATGAAACGTATGCTCGCACATAAAGCTGCTTATGATCTTACATACTTTTGTATAATCCACTGACAGCATCAATGCATCTGATATTCCCGCTTTTCTCGTGCTCACCTCAAGCTCTGCGCTTACTAAAAATTTCTGACCCAGTACGTTTTCCTCTTCCAACACACCATGGTTCGCAAATACTTCAAGATTTTCAATGACTATTTTATCCATCGTTTTTTTCATATTAATCTCCATTCTATTATGATACCTGCATGATTGCTTCTGTCATTCTCACGGCACGCTTATTTTCAAGTACATCATGTACTCTTATAAATGAGCATCCCTTCGTAACGCCTATCACGGAGGTGGCTATCGTTCCCTCAAGCCTCTGACCGCTGTCAAGATTAAGTGTCAGACCTATCACGGATTTTCTGGATGTCCCTAAAAGTACGGGACACCCCAGCTCCTTTAATCGGTCTGCATGGCGGATTGCCATTAAGTTTTCCTCGTAATTTTTTCCAAAACCCACGCCCGGGTCAGTGATAAGCTTATCCTTTTGTATTCCTGCCTCCAGCGCCCTATCAATACTTTCCTGTAAGTCCGACAGCATCTCACTGATGATATCTGCCTGATACGGCTTTTTCTTTATATCCCTGTTGTGCATCAGACAGCAGGCAACTCCGCTTTTTGCAATCACTTTTGCCATCTGTCCGTCATACTTTAACCCCCAGATATCATTAATCATATCTGCTCCCGCAGCAATGGCATTTTTTGCCACTTCACTCTTATATGTATCAACGGAAATAACGATATCGAACTGCTGCTTCAACTTCTCAATGACAGGCAAAATTCTCTCTGTCTCTTCCTGTGCTGATATGACGGTATATCCCGGTCTGGTGGATTCTCCCCCCACATCTATGATATCAGCTCCCTCCTTTATCATTTTTTCCGCATGCCGCATGGCACTGTCTACAAGAAGATACTTTCCGCCATCTGAAAAGGAGTCCGGTGTGCAGTTCAGTATTCCCATGATATACGTCTTACCGGCTACATCAAATTCTTTACCACCTATTATCATGATGCACCTCCTCCCTTACTGCTTTACTGATTCTAAAAATGTCTGTCGCAATGCTGCATTCTCTTCAAATTTGCCGAGAGCACTAAAGGTAATTGTCTTACTGCCCGGCTTCTTAATTCCTCTCATGGACATACACATATGTTCAGCCTCTACCATTACCATAACGCCCTCTGCGTCAAGGCTGTTCATCACAGCTTTTGCAATCTGTTTGGTCATTCTCTCCTGTATCTGCGGTCTTCTCGCAAATACCTCAACTGTTCTTGCCAATTTACTCAGTCCCACTACTCTGCCATTCGGGATGTAGGCAATATGTGCTGTTCCGAAAAATGGTAGCAGATGATGTTCACACATAGAATAAAAATGAATATCTTTTTCTATGACGATATCACTTGTCTCTCTGTCGAAGGTCTTAGAAAGATGTTCGGCAGCATCCACCTCCATTCCGCCGAATATCTCTTCATACATTCTTACCACTCTGCCGGGTGTCTCCCTGATTCCCTCTCTGTCAGGATCCTCTCCGATGCCTTCAAGCAGCATCTTCACTGCCTGTTCAATCTTTTCTTTATCCATTATGATATTCCTCCATCCGGTGATTGTTATATATTGATTACTGATTGCTTTATTTCCAAGAGATAGGACAGCGAACCGAAGATAAACACAACCCCGTCTGTGCCGGCTTTCGCTGTGGCATGTTTCAGTGCCTCCTCTATGCTGTCGGCATACGTTACCCTTGTGTGATATTTCATAACTGCCTCTTTCAGTAATTTCCCGTCAAGTGCACGAGGGTTATCCGGCGTTATCGTCACAATGTAATCTGCCAGGGCTGCTGTTTCCCTTAACACGCTATCGTAATCCTTATCTGCTAATACTCCTATTATATATACAATTCTCTTATTTGTAAAATAAATTTCTATGCTTTTTCTGATAAAAACCGCTGCTCCGGGATTATGTCCGCCGTCAAAATAGATAAGAGGGGTATCTCTAAGCTTCTCAAATCGTCCTCCCCACTTTGCATTTTTCACACCTGTTCTGATATCCTGCCCGGTAATGGTAAAACCTTTCTGTGCTAAATACAGGGCGGCGGCAATCGCCAGACAGGCATTGTACGGCTGAAACGCACCATTAAGACGTGTCTGCAAACCTCTCATCATCTCCCCATTATCAGCTGAATCGTAAGCAGCCCGGATATCGGCAATCCGGACATCAGCCCCTTCATAGTCGAAGCTTGTCAGTTTTTCCGTCTCATTCTCACCACCGGAATCATACCTCACATGCTTCGGGGTACCACAGATACCAAAATAGGCATTTTTTTTCTCTGCGCACTGTCTGATAACCTCCAAAACCTCTTTCTTCTGCATCGCTGTGATGACCGCTGAATTATCTTTGATAATGCCGGCTTTATGTCCGGCAATCTCCGTGATGGTATTTCCCAAAAATTGCATATGGTCAAGACTGATGGGAGAAATCAGACTTAAAAGCGTGTTCCTCACCACGTTCGTTGCATCCTCATCTCCTCCCATACCTGTCTCAATCAGCACAATCTCACACTTTTCATAGTAGAAATAGATATATGCCATTGCCGTCTCTATCTCAAAGGCAGTCGGTCTATCCATCCCTTTCTTTTCAAGTCTCTCACACGCCTGCATTACCATTTCCATGTATTTTGCATAATTCTCCTCACTGATGCTTTTTCCATTGATGGAAAAAATCTCCAGATAGTCGAATACCGCCGGTGAATTATACCTTCCTGTCCGATATCCCGCAGACTGCAAAATTGCCAGAAGATAGGCAAGGGTAGAACCCTTTCCGTTGGTACCCGCTATATGTACAATCTTTAAATGTTCCTGAACATTTCCCAACTCCTCCATCAGAGCTGTTATACTGTCAAGTCCCAAAATGCTGCCTTTTCGCGCAGCATTTGTTACAAATTTTCTTGCTTCTTCATATGTCATTTTCACAAAATCCTCATAGGAGCTGTTTATCAATTGATTGATGAACAGTTCTTTATTTCTCATTTTTAATAATGTAACTTATCGGAAGGAAATCAAGCACGAACGCAGTGAGTATTTGATTTCACCCGATAAGTTAGCGGCGGACCGAAGGTCTGACGCATTATGTGGTTCATGAAGTGGTTCTTATAATATAGTATTCCCACGATTTTAATGTATTCAATGCTTTTTTGTCAAGCTTTTCTCCTTTGCCGTCACCGCTAACTGACCAATCTGAGGTGGCATCACCATGTAACAGTACCTCACCGTCCGAAATCTTTTTGTCATATTTTACTTTCTGTTCTTCTGCCGAAAGATTGACCACTACGGTAATCTTTTTGCCATTTTTTACGCGCTCAAATGCTGTTACATTTTTATTATCGTCTGCAATGATTCTCACATTTCCACCCGCAGTTCCACTGTACAATGGCTCATTCTCTTTTCGTATCTCACACAAAGACTGTAAAAGACCGCTATACCGGTAATCACCAAAATCAATATTGTCCTTCTCAAAAAATTCCAGACTGATATCTGCCGCTTCCTCATTTCCGGAATAAATCAATGGGATTCCCTCTGCGGTAAAGACAATTGTATACAGTGCCCCAAAAGCCTCAGTTCCAAATCTTTCCTCCATTGTGCCGTCATAAGTATTCTTATCATGGTTATCTAAAAAATTCATTCTAAATGCTCCGTATGGCAAATCTAAGTCAATGTATTTTTCCACTCCGTCTGCACTGGCCGGAATCGCCGAACTCAACTTCAGCGCATCATACAGGTCAAAATTATAGTCACTGTCAAATGCTTTGATTAACATCGTGTCACTGCTTGTGCCATCCTCTGCCAGCATATAGACCGGTTTGACCTTGTCTAACTCCTCTCTTGCGCTCTCCCAGAAATCCACCGGCACCCCCTGGGCATAATCACATCTGTAACCGTCAACACCAATCTCCTCTACCCAGTATTTCATCGCCTCTATCATGGCATTTCTCATTTCAGCATTGTTGTAATCAAGCTGTGCCACATCAAACCAGTCTGTGCCAAGCGGTGAAATAATATTGTCATTCTCATCCTTCACATAATACTCCGGATGTTCTGTAATCCACACATGATCCCATCCTGTATGATTCGCCACCCAGTCTAATATCACGGTAAATCCCTTATCATGCGCTGTGGCGACCAATTCCTTAAACTCCTCCAGTGTGCCAAATTCACTATTGACATTCAAATAATCGCTGATGGAATAGTAGGAGCCCAGTGTTCCTTTTTTATCCACCTGCGAGATACTGTAAATCGGCATGAACCAAAGTGTATTGACTCCCATCTCACTTAATCTGTCGAGATGTTCTTCAAATGCTTTAAAGGTTCCCTCCTGCGTATACTGTCTTACATTTACCTCATAGATGACTGCCTTGTCGATAAAACCAGCCTGCAGTCTCTCCCCCTGCTCTGCCTCGTCCTCCACAAATTCATCTGCTGTGGAATCAGAAGTTTTTTCACATCCTGTTATCTGAAAAATCATAGATGCTGCCAGCAGACAGCTTACTACCGTTTTGATTCTCTTTTTCATACTAATCTCCATTCATAATCGTACAGCTTATCACCCGAACACTTATACTGATTCATTCTTTTGTTTATAATATTCATGCACCAGACTTTTGTAGCCCCATTGTTTAAGCTTGTCATATTTAATTCTATAATTTCCTTTATAATGCCTTCCCGTCACTGTATATCGTATATACTCCTGCATGTAGGCATCGATTTCCTTCAACCCTTTGTCCGTATTAAGATTTCCAAAGAACCACCGACTCCATGTAAAATCGTCCTCCTTCTCACAACCGTAAAACTTCCGGTTCATTGCCCTGATAAATCCTATCGCCGCCTTGTCAGAGGTAAGTCGTAAGAAAAGCCGAGAAATTCCCATTCCTCCCCCGGCAGGGTGATTTTCTCTTTTTCGTGATTCATACACAGCTTTATCCTCTCAAGTTCTGCATAAATTTCCCGCTGCACTGACAAAAGTGCGTCCATGCTTTCCCCGAATACAATTAAATCATCCGAATATCTGTAATACTCAAACCTGCCATCCGTCTCTGCCAGATAGATATTGGCAAAAAAAGGTGAAACAGGGATTCCTGCCATGGCGCCATGGTGCAAATCCTCTACGAGTACCCCCTTTTCCCACACACGCTTTTCCGATAGTATATTTTCAAAAATCTGATATAATTTCTGATCCGTTTCTTTAATAAATTGCAATTTTTGCAACAAAAGCTCTGTATCTATCGAGTTAAAATAATTATGTATATCTGACTTTAAGCAGTACATTTTAGAAATTCTCTGCCTTCTTGCATAAATTTTCCTCAGCGCATCTCTGACACCATAATTCTTGCGAAAGGAATAACAATTTTCTTTAAATACAGAATCATACCGGTGCAGATGAAAGGCAATGAACTTCAGGGTAATGCTGACATCCTCTCCAAAAGAATAGACAATCCTCTTTTTATCGGTTCCCTCTTTATTGACAATCTTTTTTACTGAAAATTCCTCCGGAAACCTTCCCTCACGAATCAGCTTCTGCATTTTTACATAGGTGCCATTGTTAATATAGCTCTCAAGCAGCGCCTTATCATGCTTACTAATGTGTCCATAATCGATTTTATATTGAAGAAAATTAAGCCACTCTGATTCCTGCCCTATTTTGTCTGTAATACAAAAATGCTGCTTCATGTCCTGATTGAAATGCTTCATTGTATCTTCCATATCATTCCTATATAAAAAGAAAGAGAAAATGCTTTGAAGTGATAAAGCCGTGCTTATCACACAAGACTGAACATAGTCCCGCTACCCGCAAAGTCTTTTTGTGGGAATATGCTTCATCCGCCACGGGTGTAACAAATGCTACATTTCTCTTTCTTTTTTTCAGATTCAGATTGCGATTACGGATTCTCCTGTATTCGCCGGTTGATATAATCATAGGTACTTGGAAAGTACTGCATGATATTGATGCACTTAGCACCTGCCTGTTCACTAATCTCATGTGACTGCCTTACCGCTTTACGCCTATAACCATTACTGTCATATAACACTAGAATTGTGAGCCTTGCAACGCCTCCCTGATACATTACAAAACTAAAGCTTGACATACCTCTTGTTCCGCCAAATTCCACAGGGGATACGTTTTCTTTTACCTCATACGCAGAATAATGGTCAGCAATGACACGTCTTATCCTCTCTTTTACATCAGTCTCGTCATTGTCTCCACTGCGGTTGGTACTGCTCTGCCCTGTACTTTGTCCACTGTCATGCTGATTGCTATTATGCTTCTGACCGGTCAATGCCTCCGAAAGCATCTTTTTTGCCTCTTTTTTTAACAAATCACCAAAAAGCTTCATAAACTTCTCCTCTACCCTAATATCGTATTACCATTCATGGAATATATTCTAACATAAATACACCCCATTTCCAATATAAAGTTTATTAAAAGTGGTACTAATGTTACTATCCCCAAAATTTCTTCCACGCATTGAAATGAACTGTTAATAAAAAACATGATCTCCTATTACTTCGCCCTGCCTTGAGCCGTCATTCATCCTGAAAAACAGCCAGCTTCCTACTATATTTCCCTCTTCCAGCACTTCTCTGGCCGCCTTATAACATATATCCTCTGCCCCTCTGGCAAACACAAGTGCGAATCTTCCGCTGACTGTCACCGGTGTAAACTGATATGGCTGATAGATTACCTCATACAATGTATTGGGAAAATTAGGACTGTTAATTCTGTTAATCACTACTGCCCCCACACAGAGCATCCCAAAATAAGACTGGTCACCTGCCTCACATTCAATCAGCGCTGCCAGCATGTCCACATCATTGCCCTGTACTTCAAAATTAATCTTTCCTCCTGAAGAAGACGTCTGATGTTCACCGTCTTCTCCCTCCTGAGGGGATGTCGTCTCGTCCTCTTCATAAATGCCTGCTTGTCTTTTCGATTCTGCGATGCTCTCCCTTTCTCTTCTCTCCTGCTCCCTGCTCTCTCTTTCTCTTTTGGCTTTGGCAATACTTTCCGCTTCAAGGATGGAGGACTCCTCGATTCTTCTGGATTCGTCATCAATCGCCAGCTGATTGGCCGCTATTTTTTTCTCATATTCTAACGCTTCCTGCTCTGCTTTTGCGATATCATCCGCGTACAATAAAATCTGTTCGTTCGTAGACACAATCTTATCATTAATCAGTTGTCTTTGTTCTGCCAGTTCCTCCATCAGCTTCATCAGCTCTTCCTGCTCTTTCTGATAAGCATTTTCATTTTCCTGTATCTGCTGTTTCGTCTCTTTATATTTTTCTAACATTTTCCTGTCATACTCAACTAACTTTGACACATACTCTGCCTTGTTTAAGCTGTCTGCGATGGATGTACCTGACAACATAATATCCATGTAGGAATCTCCCCGCATCTCATACATGAACTTTATTCGGAGCTTCATATCCTCATATTGTTTAATCTCGTCCTCTTTTGCCTGCTCTAAGGATATTTTTATACTTTCCAGTTCATTATTTTTTTGTGCAATTTCCTGTTCTATGTCATCAATCTTTTCTCCGATTACCCACAGTTCAGAGTTCAGTCCCGACACAAGATTTTCAAGGGCACTCTTGGTCTCCAGCAAATCTGATGCCTGTTCCTGATAAGAGGACATCTGCTGCTCATTTTCGTGCTTTTCACTCTCCATCTCCGAGATACTCTGTGTCGCATTACTGACAATTGTATAACATACCACAAACAAAATCACCAACACAGACATGACGATGGTGCTTATGTATTTTGATTCATTTTTACTGTTGTTCATAATCCGCCTCATTTCAAACCGGTCTATTTTTCTATTAATTGGTAACAGTTTCTCTATAAACAGAGAGACACACAAATCTGCCACATTCCCTGTCAAAAATGTTCCGACTTTTTTGTGTCTTCCGTTTATAGGACAAATATATTTAATGCCGCTATAATGCACTAACTTAATTCGGCAATTCTGGTGACTCCTACATAAATCTGTGAAATTTTATACCATGTGGCAAAATCAATCACACCTGTCTGTGGAAGATTAAAAGTTCTCTGAAATGCCGTTACCGCCGCTTTTGTCTTTTCTCCGAAGATTCCGTCTGCCTGTATTCTCGGGATACCGGAATATACCTCAGCCACCCGGTCAAGCTGCTCCTGAATCTGTCTTACCTTTGTACCTGTAGCACCTATATCAAGATTGTAGCCCGGAAAGGATGACGGAACACCTGATATCTGTTCTGCAGAATTAATATAAATGGAGCTTCCGTAATAGTTTCTCAGAATCTGTAATGCAGAGTATCCTGTGTCTGCCAGCTCCTTTGAGCCCCATTGGGATAACCAGCCGGGGCATTCTACTCTGTTGCCGTCGCAATACTGTGTCAGAATCGGCTGTTTCACATTTGGTCTTGACAGGTACTGGTTAAAGATAGAATCGACAACAGAAGAAATGGAATCATAAATATTTCTGTTATTAACCCACTTATGGTCATAGGCAGTGGAGGAAGTAATGGTAAAATTATAGCCTTTGTTCCGATACCACTCTGTATACACCCTGTTAAGGGTAAAGGACATAATTGCCAAAATATTGGCTTTTATCGCCTCCTCTTTCCATGTGGCATATATTTCACAAGAAGCGACATTCTTGATATAATCTCTGTACTGTACATAGTAATCATTGGCAGAGGCATCCGATGGCGGTCCGTCATGTACAATGACATATTCCGGTACCACTACCCTGCTAAGTACAATTTCGCCCGACCTGTTTTCCGGCTTAATCTCCTCCTCTGCTATTTTGGGAGGATAATCACCATATAATGTATGTGGCGGGATAGCATATTCATTGCCCATCTCATTGATATCAGCGGGACGCAGCCTGATATTCTGGACTGCCTGCTCGCCCGACAGAATTTCTACTCCTGCTATATTAACCGGATCGTAGCCCTCTGCTTCTGCCAGTACCGAATATTCAGAATATGGCTGTATAATGTTATTTCTGTCCAGACTTAACTCCACAGGCGGTGCCGCAAGCTCTACACTCTCTGTCCTTCCCTCATTGTCTGTTCTCAATTCTTCTATCATATTGGCAGGCTCGCCTGCGCGATATATGGAAATTTTCACATTGTCTATCGGTATATTGTTAATTGTTGTAACACTTACTCTCAAAGTACCATTGTCAATCATGTCATTTTGCATTGCACGCATATAAGAATCCCTTAATGATTTCCGTTTTATTTCATTATATGCTGATTAAGCTTCTTTTGTGTCCTCTGTTAACGTATTTTTAATATATTTTCTAAAATAATATTCCACATCAAAATACGTTTTCTCTTCACTCTCCTCTACCATACACCAATCCTCTTCTTCAAGTTTCGGAAAATAGGTATCTGCCTCATAGGAATAATCAATGTAAGTAATATATGCCGTATCGCAATAGGCAAGCATCTGTCGGTAAACGCTTGCGCCGCCGATGACATACACTTCTCTGTCTGTGTACTTTGATATCTCCTTAAGCGCCTCTTCCATACTGTGGACTACCACTGCATCTTTTACCTTAAAATTAGTATCCTTAGTCAAGACGATATTGACTCTGTTCTTAAGCGGCAGACCATTCGGAAAACTTAACAGGGTATTTTTCCCCATCACTACCACGTTTCCCGTGGTAGTTTCCCTGAAGAATTTCATATCCTCCGGAATACTGACCAACAGTTTCCCCTTATTGCCTATTCCCCAGTTTCTGTCTACTGCTGCTATCAACTTCATATTGGCACCTCCTGACACAATTCTGTCTGTAGCACTTTTCAGTTTCCTTTTTACCGCACCATTCGCAAAATTTATACAGCTACCGGTATATTTTTAATTTGTGGTCCTGTCACATAGTTTTCAAGCCATACATCATCTAATGTGAAATCATAAAAGTTTTTCACCTCCGGATTGATGTGAAATATCGGGGCCGGATGTCTCTCTCTTGTAATTAATTCCTTGACAAGCGGAATATGTCTGTCATATATATGGGCATCGGCAATCACATGCACCAGTTCCCCTGCTTTAAGACCGCTAACCTGCGCAATCATGTGCACAAGTACCGCATACTGAACCACATTCCAGTTATTCGCCGTAAGAATATCCTGTGAACGCTGATTCAGAATAGCATTTAATTTATCGCCTGTCACATTAAATGTCATACTGTACGCACAGGGATACAGATTCATCTCATGTAAATCCTGATGGACATAGAGATTTGTCATAATTCTTCTGCTGTAGGGATTATTCTTCAGGTCAAAAAGAACTCTGTCCACTTGATCCATCTCTCCCTCTTTATACTTATGTTTAACAGAAAACTGATAACCATATGCCTTGCCAATAGAGCCGGTCTCGTCTGCCCAGCTGTCCCATATATGACTCTTAAGCTCATGCACGTTATTGGATTTCTTCTGCCATATCCACAGCACCTCATCCACCGCGCTCTTAAAGGCTGTCTTTCGCAGGGTCAGTGCCGGAAATTCCTTTGACAGATCATATCTGTTGACCACGCCAAATTTTTTAATCGTATAGGCAAAAGTGCCATCCTCCCACTTTGGTCTGACTTTTTCACCTTCTGTACTGAAACCATTCTCTATGATATCGCTGCACATGTCAACGAATAAATTGTCTGCATAACTCATTTCTCTGTTCCTTTCCTCCATAGTAATATATGGTCATCTTTTTACCGGTTATCTCTTTTATCGGCATTATCGTCGGTCAGTTAGCTCATTAGCTATCTCGACAGGAACATATGCCTCCACATAGATTCCCTCCTGCCTGTATTCCTCACAGAGGAGCTCACCATATTTTCTGATTCGCTGAATCATTCCGGCATTTTTATAGTCAAAAGTTCTGACAATATATATCTTTTGATTTCTGATAATATCTTCAATGGTTCTTAACAACTCATCCAGTCCCTCATGCTTTTTGATGGAGCAGTTAATCGTGTAATCTGCCTTAAAATCCCTGAAAACAGGCAGTTCTTTTCCCCCTTCCTCCTTTTGATAAATCTCTCTTAGCTTGTCCTGTTTATTGAATAAGGTAATAATCGGCTTATCCTCCACCCCTAACTCTTTTAGTGTGTCGTATACAATATGCATCTGCGTATCCATCTGTGGGTTCGATACATCTACCACATGGACAAGAATGTCCGCATACTTTGCTTCCTCCAGAGTGCTTCTGAAAGCATCCACCAGATGGTGGGGTAATTTTCTGATAAATCCAACGGTATCTGTCAGCATAATCTCCTGACCGCTTTCCAATTTATATCCCCGTGTAGTGGGATCCAAAGTAGCAAACAGCTTATCCTCCTCCACCACGCCTGCATTGGTAAGTTCATTGAGGAGGGTAGACTTTCCCGCATTGGTATAGCCAACTATGGAAATGACGGTTGTAGGCTTCTTCTCCCTATTACTCCTCGCCAGTTCTCTGTGTGTCTCCATGTCCCTAATCTCACGGCGAAGTGTGGCGATTCTGTCTCTGATCAGTCTCCTGTCCGTCTCAAGCTTTTTTTCACCCGGTCCTCTGGTACCTATACCACCGCCGAGTCTCGATAATGACTTGCCAAGCCCTGTCAGTCTTGACTGCCTGTATTTTAACTGAGCTAACTCTACCTGTATCTTTCCTTCCCCTGTCCTTGCTCTGTCAGCAAAGATATCCAATATCACAAGGGTTCTGTCCATTACTTTCGTATCAAGCATATCTCTGAGATTCTTAAGCTGTGCCGGACTCAACTCGTCATCACACACAACTCCCGTTGCCTCAAGCTCATCAATGAGTACACTGACCTCTTCAAGCTTCCCCTTGCCGATATATGTTCCCGAATGGACCACCTCTCTATTCTGTATCACCGTAGCAACCACCTCTGCTCCCGCTGTCTTGACCAGCTCCTTCAGCTCCTTTAGCGATTCCTCGGTATCATCATTCTCATATGTGGAAACTCCTATCAGGATAACCCGTTCCGGTTTATCCGCCACTTCATATATCTTTTCCATATTATACCTTGCCCTTCCACAATCCTGCCTGTCTGATACAATAATATTGACTTGTGACAAAATCACAGCCAGTTGACTTTTATATTGCTTTGATTATAACTTAATATCTGATATTAATCAAACAGAAAATATATTTTAAACTTTTGCTTTATTTTTATTGATCTTATGTTATAATCTAATAGGAATTTTTTCTGCATATTCTATCAGAAGCCGGAATAATTTTTATATAATGATATATCAATTATCCAAGAAAATTATTATATCAACTATGTTTTGAAAGGATTGATTAATACACATGAACCACTTAATTACACCGGAAGGCTATCAATCAGCCTTATCCATCAGAGAAACCGAAATAGGCATTAAGCTTGTCAAGGATTTTTTTGAGCGTTCTCTCGCCAAGGAGCTTAATCTTACCAGAGTATCTGCTCCTCTTTTTGTCAGCCCTGAAAGCGGACTGAATGATAACTTAAACGGCATTGAGAGACCTGTCAGTTTCGGAATCAAAGAACAAAATGAGCGTGAGGTTGAAATTGTTCATTCACTTGCGAAATGGAAGCGTCAGGCACTTAAGCGCTATGGTTTCCACTCCGGGGAAGGACTTTATACAGATATGAACGCCATAAGGCGTGATGAAGATACGGATAATATTCATTCTATTTTTGTTGACCAATGGGATTGGGAGCGCATCATCTCAAAGGAAGAGCGTAATATTGAGACGCTTAAGAATACTGTTGTCAAGGTATACGCTGCTTTAAAAGAGACAGAGAAGTTTATGGCAATGCAGTACAATTACATACATGAAATCCTGCCGGAGGATATCTATTTCATTACCTCACAGGAACTTGAGGATATGTATCCGAACACCACACCGAAGGAACGCGAGTACCATATCGCCAAATTAAAAGGTGCTGTTTTCATCATGCAGATTGGTGATAAACTGGCTTCCGGACAGAAGCATGACGGTCGCGCTCCTGACTACGACGACTGGAAATTAAACGGTGATATCATCGTGTACTATCCGGTACTTGATATCGCTTTGGAGCTTTCTTCCATGGGTGTTCGTGTAGATGAGGCTTCTTTATCGGAACAGCTTGAGAAAGCCGGATGTACTGAACGCGCTGAGCTTCCGTTTCAAAAGGCCATCCTTGAATGTCAGCTTCCATATACAATCGGTGGAGGAATAGGACAGTCAAGGATCTGCATGTTCTACTTAAGAAAAGCACACATTGGGGAGGTGCAGGCATCTATCTGGCCGGAGGAAATGCAAAATGCTGCCCATGAGGATAATATCATTCTTCTATAATATAAGTACATAACGAAAAGCCGACGTGTGAGAAAACTTCACACGCCGGCTTTCTTTAATGATATATTGCGATACTTCGCATTTCCCTTTATTCTTTAATACTACAGGTAACCGCCAGTGCTCCCGGTCCGATATGGCAGGATACACTCAATGACAAATCATTGATTTCTATCTCCTCCTCTGTATAATCCGGAAATGCCTGAACAATCTCTTTCCTGAATTCCAATGCCGCTTCCCAATTATCTGTATGAGCCATGGAAATTACTCTCTTTTCCCTTGGAAACTCCGCAAATCTGTTATCAATATCAGCTTTAATCGCATTAATCATCACACTTTTCGCCTGTTTTACAGTTCTTGCCATGGAGAAGGTATCTAATTTTTCTCCCTGAATCTGGAGAACCGGTTTGATTCTCAGCAGTGTTCCGATGGCTGCCACAGCCGGTGTCAGTCGCCCACCCCTCTTGAGATAGGTAAGTGTATCCACCATAATATAGATACTCGACTGAAACTTATCTCTCTCTAAAATCTCCTTAATCTCTCTTGCGGTCTTTCCCTGTGATGCCAACAACAATGCATCCCTGACCGACTGCTTCTGTGTTACGGAAATTCTCTGATTATTAACCACCTGCACTCTGCCATCATAATCTTCCGAAAGCATTAATGCGGTCTGGCATGAACTGCTAAGTCCACTTGACATCGGTATATGAATCAATTCGTCATAATCTTTTAGCACCTCGTTCCACAGTTCTGTGACCGATGCAACGGAAGGCTGTGAGGTAGAAATCTTTCTGTCATCCTTAAGCAGTTCAAAAAACTGGCTCACATCCAGATTAATTCCCTCAAAATATTCTTTATCATCAATCATAAACGGCATTGGCAATACAAAAATTCCTAAATCTCTTGCCTGCTCCTGTGTCACACCGCTATTACTATCCGTAACAATTGCAATCCTGCTCATAGATTGTAACCAATATACTACACATAACAGATTCCTGATGATACCCAACCGGCATCTGCTCTCGCAGTATCCTTTCTTCCTTTATAACTGTTTCTCTTTATCGAACCCCTATACCTGCTACTTTTCATATTATACTATAATACAACAATTTTTACAATTTATTTTAAAAAAATGTTATGACTTCCCATGACAACGGTTACTACTCCTCTTTCTTTCTGCTGACAATACCATAGATTACCTCACATCCAAAAACAGCTGCCAATATCAGTATCAGAACACCCACTACTCTGTCACCCGGTTTTGAATCACGCTTTACCCGCTCTCTCATTGACGGCTGCTCATTACTAATTACTTTAATCAGCCTGCTGCCTCCGTTATAGTCCACCGACTCATTTTTAAGACTGTTGAGATACTCTGTATAAGATAAATATCCTTCACTGTCTTCTTTTTTCCTGTCAGCACCCAGCATAATACTGACAGGTGGTGCCGCATTACCGTCTGCATTACTTTCTATATCACTTTCCGCATCACTTCCCGGATGATGGACTGCACCTTGGTCTGGGATATCTGTATTTTCCGATACATTTTTACCGGTATTACCACTGCCTCCTGCTGATTTCTCACTATCCATTTCATCCGTTTCATCTGTCCATTCCCCATATCCTGCGACAATATCCTCCTTCAGGACATAATTAACAGCTCTGCCCGTATTTCCATGATATACCGGAAGGCCGCCAAAAACATGCTTCCATATAGTACCATTGTCTATCGCGTCCTTATCAGATAGCTCTGCCCGTGTTACTTCCGAATCGCCATCGAGCAGGATAAACCTTACCACCGCCGGACGCGTGCCCGCATCGCTTTGGGCGGTCCATACTTTTGTGACGGTAATACTGATATCTCCCATCCGATTGGTTACTCGCAGCTCTTTTGTCCTTGTATCTTCCTGCCGTATTTCAAACATACTCTCGGAATACTCTGCCGAATTGACATCATAACCAACCTTCGCCGCCGTCTCAACAAACCGGTAGGTTCCAACCGGAATATCATAAAACTCAAGAACACCCTGATTGTCGGTACGCTTTACAATGACGATACCCTCCTCCTTGTAATCAATCCATTCATTCTCACTCAGATATTGCAGCTTGAATTTCGCTCCCTCTATCGCATCACCGGTATTGTAATCTGTCATATTCAGTTTCACAGAATGTACCAGCCTTAATGTATTAGTAATCGTGTAACCATTGGTACTTCGTTCATAGTGATCCACTCTGTCCTCCGTAATGGTGTAGGCAAAAGCATGATCCGTATCACCGTCATATACTGGAAGATTGACAAAGGTATATTCCCATTCATTCTTTGAGATAGAGCCATCCTCTAATCTCACGGCATTCGCCTGGGTAAGGGTCGTATTTCTGATTTCATTATTACCGCTCATAAGTCTTATGGTAACAGAGACCGGCCGGAGTCCAGCCCCATTCGACTCATCCTCCCATATCTTCTTTACTGTAATATTCTTGTTGCTTACCCTGTTTGTCACAACAATTTCTCTGGTAACCGTATCAGTCGGCAATATCACAATCGAATTTTCCGAATACACTGCCGATTCAATGCTGTAGCCATCCTTTGCTATTATCTCAATTGCCCTGTAGGTTCCCTCCAAAAGCCCTGAAAATTCCAGTATTCCCTCCTGATTGGTGGTTTTGGTCACGACACTTCCGTCTACTGTATAATCCTCCCATTCCATTCCGTTTAAATATTGCAATTTAAACTCAGCTCCATCAATTGCCGCACCTGTATTAAAATCCAATTTTCTGATTCGGACAGAATGTGTAAGCTTTAATGTATCCGTAATCACATACCCATTGACACTCTGATTGTAATCAGGAGTGAAATCCTCCGCTACAGTATAGCAAATAACCTCATTGGTGTTCTCGTCATATACAGGAATATCCGTAAAAGTATATTCCCACACGTTATTATCCACAACACCATCTGCCATCATAACGGCATTCTCAGCAGTAAGGTTGACAGTCTGTACAGTCTGCCCACCATTCATCAGCCTGACAGTAATGGTTTCCGGTCTGATTCCGGCTGCATTATCATAATCTTTCCAGATTTTTTTTACGGTAATATTTTTATCAAACACTTTATTCGTAGCATAAATCTGCTTTACCTGCGTGTCTGTAGACAATATCACAAATTCATTTTCAGAATACTCTGCTGAATTGATGTCGTAACCTTCTTTTGCTTTTACCTCCACAAAACGATACTTACCTGCCGGAAGCTTCGCAAACTCAAGTGTTCCGTCTGCATCTGTCTGTCTGATGGCAACAACGCCGTCCTCCTGATAATCAATCCAGTCTGTTCCATCCATATACTGTAACTTAAAGCCGACACCTTTTAGCTTCTCACCGGTTGCATCATCGGTTTTTGTTAATCTTATGGTATGAATAAAATCCAGCGAATTAGTAATGATATATCCATCAATCTCCTGATGATACTTATCCACCTGATTCTCTCTTAATGTATAGTGAATTACCTCACTTGTCTTTCCGTCATATTCCGGTACACCTTCAAAGGTATATTCCCATTTATTAAGATTTTTGATGCCATTATGGTCGGTAACTGCATCAGCCATGGTAATGGTCGCCACACCTGCCTCATTACTGCCGTTCATCAGTCTTACCGTCACTGCCTCCGGTCTGACACCATACATATTATCAAAGTCATCCCATACTTTTTGAACGGTTATATCTGTTTTGAACACCTCATTAGTAAGGGTAATCTCTCTTGCAGTAGTGTCAAAATCCGAAATCACAAAAGAATTTTCAGAATATTTTGCTGTCTCAATATTAAATCCCGTCTTTGCTGCAACCTCCACAAATCTGTATTTACCGGAAGGCAGCTCTGAAAATTCCAGTTTTCCCTCACTGTCTGTCTGCTTAATCGCAACAACTCCTTCCTCTCTGTAATCCTCCCAGCCATTGGCACCCTGATATTGAAGCTTAAATCTCGCTCCCTCTATCTTAGTACCTGTATCGTAATCAGATGCCGACAGTCCTGCCACATGATTAATCTTCAGGGTATCGGTAACTGTATAGCCGTCTATCTCTGTCTCATAATTCTCTATCGCCTCTTCCCTGACCGTATAATCAATCACTCTGTCGGTATCCTCAAAATATACCGGTAAATCTCTGAAGATATATTCCCAAATATTCGGATTGCTTGTGGCATTCTTCTCCGACAGTGTTTCCCTTCTCACCTCCAAAGCGCCATCCATAAGAATCAGTGTGATAAAATTCGGTCGCATATTGGCCAAATTATTACTGTCTGCCCATACCTTGGTAACCGTAATATCTTTATTGTACACCTGATTTGTGGCAGTGATGAGCACCTCCCTTGTATCAGTCGGATATATCTCAAAGGGATTGGCAGAATAGGTTGCGGATTCAATGTTATAACCCTCTTTTGCATCAATTTCTACAAACTTATATCTCCCTGCCGGCAAATCCGTATATTCTATTTCGCCATTCTCATCCGTTGTCCTTATGTCCGGATTTCCCCCAATTGTGTAATCCAGCCATACATTCTGGCTGAGATATTGGAGTTTGAACCTGGCACCGCTTAAAAGGGCTCTTGTATTATAATCTCTCTTGATAAGCTTCACGCTGTGTCTGAGATTCAGTGTATCTGTTATCGTATATCCTTCCACACTCTGGATGTAATGAGCACACGATTCTTCCGATACAGTATAGTCGATAATCTCCGTCAGATTCGTGCTGCTATAGACCGGCAGATTCGTAAAAGTATACTCCCACACTGTCTCGTCTAACATTCCGTCAGCCGCCACGGAAACATTATCCCGGGTCAATACCGTCGTTCTATACTCTTTTCCGTCAGCATACAGTGTGATTCCCACTGCGTCCGGTCTGATTCTGGCCTCGTTATTATAATCTTCCCACACCTTTCTGATAGTGATATTCCTACCAAGCACTTTATTAGTTGCATAGATGACTTTTTTCTCCGTATCCTCCGGTGTAATAGCAAATTGTTCTTCTGAATATATTGCTGATGCGGCATCATACCCTTCTCCCGCCTTTACCTCCACAAAACGGTAGGTTGTCGGAGGCAGCCGGTCAAATGTAAGCTCACCATCAGAATTTGTCGTCTTTGTCACGACAGTCTCCTCCTGCTGATAATCCTGCCATATTCCCCCACTGTAATACTGCAGTTTTACCTCTGCGCCGCTTACAGGCTCCTGTGTATTAAAATCCTTTATCACAAGCTTTGCATTATGTGATACTGTTTTCTCACCACCTTCCACTCTGTATCCCACTGACACTGACTGGGAATCATAACCGATTTCTCTGCCATTTTCCACCAGATAGGCTGTATTTTTATAGCCCTCTTTTTCAAATCTGCCTGAAGAAGCCTCACTTTGCACCTTAATTGCAAAACCTCTGACCGGATACGCACCATCCTCTCCATAAATGCGCTTCAGCGCATTCCGTTCTTCTGTTGTGAGCTTGTGAACAGTATTCAAAATCACCTTGTCATCAAAATCCTCCTCATCTGCTGCCAGCATTAAATCGGAGATATTCTCCACCCACACATACAGCTTCTTCCGATTCTCAGATACACCATATGCTTTAGCATAGGTCTTCAGCTCATTTATCCATTCCTCCTCAGACTGTCCCTCCTTTTGATTCACCTCATTAAACTGACTTGTGATACTGATTCTTGCCGTCAGTATTCCTGACAATTCCGTCGAGCTTCTCGGTCTGTAAATCCATGCCTCCATCGCCATGTTGGATATTACGAGATCCTCCGGAAGCTCATCTTTGATTAACACACTGTCAAGCGCCGTATTTCCCATCATCATTTCTTTTTTCATCTTTGAATAATAGTATTCGGCTTCATACTTTGCATTGACAAGAATATCCCACTGTATAGTGGAAGCATCTTGCCTTAATTCTCCATTTTTAACAATCGGACTATCATACCTCACCCTCACAAAGTTTGATACCGGAAAATCATTCGCCTGCGGATTACATGTGACACCGTGAATCTCCACGCCGGCTATCGTCATATCCTGTATCCCCGTGACTTTTGACACAAATGAACCTTTGGCATAAAAATAGCCTTCTGACGCAAGATAACTGCCGATACTATCCTTAAACACGTTCTGAATCTTATTGTCTTTGATGCCCCACTCGCCTATCTTATTCTCCCGGTACTTCAATTCATTATTCAGCTTTGTATTCTTATACTTAAAAAAATGATTTCCGATATCTAACAACAGATAATCTCCCGAACCGATTAATCCTTCGCGCTCGCTCTCCATCTCCCATGAGACCGTCAGCTCATATTCCGAACCATACGTGAAAATCGCGCCCTCCACAGACTCATTATCCTTCACCACATAATTACCGTTGGTATCCTTGATATTAATGATAACATTTTTCAATTTATCCGTCACATTATTACCTGTCAGTTCATTGACAGCGATATTGAACTTTTTAAAAAATATATTAATCGCAAAAATAACAAGGCACAGCACAAAAACCAGACTGATAATCCGGTCAAAATTATCCCGCTTTTTTCCTGTGGGGATAGTATCTGTATTATGTTTGTTCTTTTTTCTATCCGTGCTGTTCTCCATAGGCGCACCTTCTCCCACACCACA
>CACXFV010000107.1 GCA_902767015.1 uncultured Lachnospiraceae bacterium
ATATGAGAAGGCAGCGTTTGTTCAGTGAGCATGGTGTGAATAATATTAATTTATATACCAGACTTTATAAAAATAATGAGACTAAAATTCCAATACCACATTTGTTTATTATTATTGATGAGTTTGCTGAACTGAAAAGGGAAGAGCCTGACTTTATGCGAGAACTCATTAGTGTTGCGCAGGTAGGAAGAAGCCTTGGGGTACATCTGATTCTTGCAACACAGAAGCCGAGCGGAACAGTAGATGACAATATTTGGAGTAACTCTAAATTTCGACTCTGTCTTCGGGTTCAGGACAAGCAGGATAGTAATGATATGTTACATAAGCCGGATGCGGCATTTATTACACAGGCCGGAAGATGTTATCTTCAGGTAGGAAATGATGAGATATATGAGTTATTTCAGTCAGGTTGGAGTGGCGCTGTATACGATGAAAGTGAGACAGAGGCACTCTCGGAAATTGCTACTATGATTACATTGACAGGTAAAACGGCGATTGTTGGAAGCCATGCAAAGATTAAAAGAAAAGAAAACGAGAGGAAAAAATACTATACGGCCATTGTTGGTATCGCTATGGCACTGATGTTTACGGAACACATCTATTCAGCAGACGATCTGGATGAATTGAAGCTGAATAGCTGGGGGGAAAATGTCATTGAACAGATGAATAGTGAAGGAATGGAATATGAAAAAAATAATGCGAATATGAGACGCATGAAGGATATGCTGAAATTATGGCCATTCGGCAGCATGAGTGCTGAGCAGATAGCCGTGAAAATAATGGAGGATGCAGGAAGTAGAAATATTAAATTGCCACAGTTAAAAGAAAAAACACAGCTTGATGCTATTGTGGAATATTTAAGAAAACTTGCAGATGAACACGGATATAATCATAATTTACAATTATGGCTTCCGGTGTTACCCACAGAACTATATTTTGAGGACATTGTAGAAAATAGAGACGATTATTTTGATAATCATCAATGGAATGTTGAGAAAGACAGTATAGATATAGAAATTCCGGTGGGATTATATGATGATCCGGAGAATCAGGCACAGGCACCGGTATTTATTAATTTTTCAGAAAATGGTCATATGGCAGTATGTGGTGCCATTGTAAGTGGAAAAAGTACTTTTTTGCAGACATTAATGTATGGACTTGTTATGAAGTATACGCCGGAATATATCAATATTTATGGTATTGATTTTAGCAGTGGTATGCTGAAGGTGTTTGAAAATATGCCACAGGTAGGAGGAATCATTGGTGAAAATGATGTTGATAGTATCGCAAAGCTTTTTAATATGCTGGATAAACTGATTGAAGATAGAAAAAAGATTTTTGGGGGAGGCAATTATGCACAATATGTGCGTGCCTACGGAAGAAAATATCCTGCCATTTTTTTGATAATAGATAATTTTGCAAATTTTGCTGAAAAAACGGATAACGTTTATGCAGACAATATTTTAAGGCTGACAAGAGAGGGCGTTGCCTACGGAATATTTGTCGTGATGTCGTCAGCAGGCTTTGGAATCACGGAGATTCCAAACAGAGTGGCGGATAATATTAAGAATATTATATGTCTGGAGATGGGAGACAAATTTAAATATATGGATGTTCTGCATACAACAGGGCTGAATGTACTTCCTGAATCGGAAGTAAAAGGAAGAGGATTGGTTAATGTCCAGGGGACTATTCTTGAGTTCCAGACTGCTTTAGCTTATCAGGCCGATGATGATTATAAGAGGGGTCAGATGATTGAAAAACTTGGGGGTGTCATGAAAAATATGTGGAGTGGAAAGTGTGCGCGTCCCATACCGTCGATTCCGGAGAAGCCTGTGCTTTCAGAATTTAATCGATTAGATGACGTAATAGAAATGAATGAGAGCAGCGGAGAAATACCAATTGCCTATAGGGAAATAGATGCGTCAATATTTAGTATTGTGCTGGCAGAGACATATTGTTACGTTGTTACCGGAAAGTCAAAGACAGGAAAAACCATGCTCTTAAAAACCATCTTTGAACAGGCAGCTTATAAGCATGCCAGAATAACGGTAATTGAGAAAAAAGCAAAAGAATTTGAAAAAGCGGCAGAAACTAATGGCGCACAATATCTGAATACAGATATAGAAGTATTTGAATTTTTTAAAGCACTTATTCCTGAATTTGTCCGCAGAAATAAATTGAAGCATAGTTATGAAAGCATGGGATTAACAGGAGGCGAGTTATATGAAAAAATGAAGAATGAGCAGCCTATTTTTATCTTTATTGCGGATATGAGTTCTTTTATCAAAACGGTATATAAACCGGATGAAGGAGCAGGAAATATGAGCGGATTTATGGAAAATATTTTGGAAAAAGGAGAACTACATAACATTTATTTCTTTTCGGCGCTTAATACGGAGGATTATGCAGAGATTAATATGTATAAAGCCTATAAGTTGTTTGTTGGATATAAGACAGGAGTACATCTGGGGGGAAATACAGCAGCACAAAGAATATTTGAATTTCAGAATATTCCTTTTTCACAAGCAAGCAGAATTATGAGAAAAGGAATGGGATATGCTGCCACCGGTGAAGATGGTAATGAGGCTGAAAAAATTGTGTTTCCATTGTATGGAAAGTAAATCCGAATGTATATAGAAATGAGGCATAGAATGATTTCGCTTGTGATATGTAATAGTAAAAAAAATGAATTGGATAACATGGAACAATATTCGCATTATCTGGCAGCTTATTTAAGTGAAGAAGATTGGAAATTTCATCTGTTTTCCGATGATAATGAGCTAAGCAGATATCTTGACGAGGAACCGGTATTTGATATAGCCTGTGTTGATCTTACATTAAGTAATAGTATTTCGCTGGTTGAACACATGCGTCAACTTAACAGACATGCCTATATCATTTTAGTGGCTACTACGCAGATATCACCTATGACATATATGCGTCCGACGATTTTAGCAGGTTCGCTGTTAATTAGAAAGTATACGGATTATCAGTTGAAAGAAGTATTTAATGAAGCATTCAGAGTATATCTAAAGAGTTTCTCATCGGATGAAGAAAAAGAAGAGATGTATGTGGTGGATACGAGAGAAGGAAGGCAATTAATACCTTACAGTCATATCTGCTTTTTTGAGGCAAGAGAAAAAAAGATAGTGATAGGTTGTGCATCAAGTGAAGTCACTTGTTATGATACGATTGCAGGGTTGGAAGAACAATTGCCGGAATACTTTGTCAGGTGTCATAGAAGTTATATCGTTAATATGAATAAAGTTGTGAAGCTTGTTTTAAGCCGAGGAGAAATTGTTCTGGAGAATGATATATATATTCCGGTTTCAAGGAGTTACAGGGCGGAGCTTAAACAGATTTTTAACAATGTGAAAGAGTAAAATGAGCAGGTGATGGAATGATTGAAAAAGCATTTACTTCTTATATATTTACACAATTACAGCTTGATATTTTGTTGAATCGGTCCGGATGTTCAAAAATTTATGGAATGGATTCGGAATATGACTTGATATGTGTGAGTAAAGAGCAGGTATATGTAGAATTAGCAGATATGGTGAAATCAGGAGTACTGAAAAATGTAGAGGATAAATTTTTGATGGATGACGCTGTTAAAAATATGATAAATCAGATGGTGACAGCCAATATTTATGTTCATATTATTCTCAATGAAATGGGGAGAAGGGACTACATGTGTTATATGAAAGAAGATAAGGTTCTTACAGTGAGTCGTTCCTCCGTTAGAAACGGAAAAGTTGTCATAACGGAGTTGTATATGAAGGATTTTAAACAGTATATATTGTCAGATATCATGCCATGTCGGGAAATAGATAATAAAAAAAATAGCGACATGGATGCTGGTGAAGTGTTGGTGAATGAAGATAAGGAACAGGAAATGATTGATCTGTATCAGATGGGAATTTTGAAGGATGAGCTTAAGTGGCATGCAAAGATTATTAATAAAAGTGGCATGGTGATGGAAGAAATTTACATTTTTAGCGAAGCACAAAATTTATATCAGTTGATGCTGAAAGAGGGTAAAAAAGTAAGAACACGATATGGTTTGGATAGTGATAAAAAAGCTCTCATGAGCAGAATTGAGAGCGCAGCGGCGATGGTATGAATATCATCAAATAAGGAGGTATATGAGATGATAATGGTAGAGGTTCAAATTCCGGTATTGGATAGAAAATATGATTTTAAATTGGATGAATATGCAGAAATTAGTGTTTTGATAGAGGAGATTGTGGAGATGGTGTGCATAAAAGAGCAGAATACAATTGGCGGTGATGAGAAACAGTTAATGCTGTTTGATATCAATACGGCATGTGTATTGGAAAAATTTGAGAATCTTCATAATTATGGAATAAGAAATGGTGACAGGCTGATATTGGTCTGATTAAGCCTGATATTGGCGGCAGCATTGGTCTGATATGTAATCTATCGGCAAAATGTGTGATTCGTCAGATAATGTTCAATTGTTTTTTTTATATGATATTTTATCAGTGTAAGGTACAAATAGTTAAGACATAAGGCTAAGCGCTTTATAAAAATAATTTAATTTTAAAGGAGGATATTGATATGTCAAGAGTTAATGTAAGACCGCAGGAATTGATTTCGGGGTGTGAGGAGCTTTCACAGTTAAACTCTGGTTTTAGGCTGGCAATTGAGGAATTGGAACAGTCGGAGGGAAGACTGAACACTATGTGGGATGGAGAAGCAAATGATACGTTTCATAATGCATTTATGAGTGATAAGGAGCAGATGAAGGTATTTAGCCAGGAAATTGATAAGTATGTAAATGTGCTTAGAGATATCGCTAACAGGTATACCAGAGCAGAAGCGCAGAATACAGATACCGCAAAAACAAGAACTTACAGATAGGAAAATTTGTGAAGAAAAGGAGAAAAAGATATGCAGGGACAGATTTTAGTTACAAACGAAGAGTTATCAACTACAGCAAATGATTTTAATCAAAAGGGACAGGATATAAGAAATTACATGAACCAGATGATGTCAAGGGTGGATTCCTTATCTGGTTCATGGGAAGGCGAGGCAGCAGAGGCTTACAAAAGAAAATTCAAAAGTCTTGAGGATGATATCCAGAGAATGCTAAGTATGATTAATGAACATGTCAATGATCTGAATGAGATGGCGGGTGTGTATAAGAGTGTAGAAGATCAGAATCTGGAAGCAATTAATACATTGGCAGAAGATGTTATAAGTTAGATACGGTGCAGTTCCTGATTACTGTATGATTCGGCGGTTATTCCATGAACCGGAGGATAGAACATCTTTTGGTTCATGGATTCACTGCTTTACAACAAGAGGTGGAATTATGTTTAAAGTAGATTTGGATCAATTAAGAAAGTGTAAATGCAGGCTGGAAGAAGAAGCAATACGCCTCAGGCAGGCAGTTGATGAATTGGAGGCTGTTGCGCATGAACTTAAACATAATACATATCTTGAAGACATGTGGCTTTTGCTTGTCAGAGAAATAGACGGTTTAAGGATAAGATTAAAGCAAATAGGAGAATATGCAGATGCATTGGGAAATGTAATATACATATATGAAAATGAGGAATATGCGATTATAAGAAATTGTTTATCTGTACCGGACAGATTCAAGGTATCTCATACAATATTGAGAGATTTTCGCTATCTTGATGAGTTGCTGGCAGGAATTAATATTCAATAATAGTACTGATAAGAACAGATGTTAGGTGGTGTACATATGGCAGTCAATATGATACAGGCAGATACGAATTATCTTAGCAACACAATAAATGATTTAAATACAGGCTTAAAAAATTTAAGGAATCTGATTGATGAGATTTACCAGGAAATGAAGGAATTAGATTCTATGTGGGATGGTCCTGCAAACGCTGAATTTAATGTTCAGTTTGAGAATGATCGGCAGGATTTTTTGTCCGTATGTAAGGAAATACAGAAGTATATAGAAAAAGTTGATTATGCTAAAAGAGAATACAATAATTGCGAAAGTAGAGTAGCGGATATTGTAAATGCGATTAGGGTGTAGGAGGTGTAATAATGGCAGGAAGTGCAAATTGGCTTTCAACAGCGCAAATTAAGGTTACACCGGAGCAGATGTCGGCTAA
>CACXFV010000108.1 GCA_902767015.1 uncultured Lachnospiraceae bacterium
ATTATTACCATTAGCTCTGTCATTTGTCACTCTTATGAGTATAAGAATGGAACTTGGAGGATTCCACTGTAAAAAAAACTGGCAGTGCTTTCTTGTGACGTTTTCATATTTCTTATTGACAATTATGGCTGCGGATTATTTTAGTATGTCAGAACCGGCAATTATTATCATTAATGTGATTTCATTTATAAGTATTCTGATTCTAACACCTGTTAATTCAAGAATCAGAAACATACATGACAGCCGGATTAGAAATAAATTAAAAATAAGAGTTTCAATTGTGTTACTGTTTATTTTTCTTTTGGAAAGTCTAATCAGCAGGAGATACAGAAATTATATTGTGTGGTCTTTAGTTTTTATACTAATTGAAATATTGTTACAGGTAATCAGCAGATTTAGAAAGAGGTGTATTAACATTGAAAAATGATAATCAGAAAACAGTGAAGAAAATGAACAAGGTGAACAAGGGACTCATGGATTTGACAGATGTAATACTGACAAGTGACACATGTTTTTTCTTTTGGGGTGAACCTGAAGTGCCGGAGAAACTGAAAGAATATTATAAAAAAGGCAGGAGTGAAAAATAAATAAGAAATGAAAACTAAAGACCATTGCATTACCACTATTACTTATAAAAAAGATGTATATAGTGAGATTAAAAAAGGAGGCAAATAAAAATTTAACTTGTAACTGATAACAGAATAGACGAGGAGGATACTATTTATGAAAATAACACAAAAAAGCAAAGATATGATTAAAAGATGTATGAGTGTTGTATTAGCACTTGTAATGATTGTTACCGGAGTAGGTTTTGTGGATTTTACAAAAGAGGTTAATGCAGATACAGAGACAATTACTTTGTATTTTATTGACAATACAGCAGAAAAATGGGTAAAAAATGATGATGCGGTTATTCAGTTAGTGGATAATACAAATGGTCATGATTATTATGATATGGTTAAGGTAGATGATACAACATGGTCTGTCAGTGTCCCAGAGAGTGCGTATAATATAACATTCAACAGACTCAACCCAAGTAAGAGTACACAATGGAACTCATGGAGTGCTGGTGGGAGAGATTCTAATAATGTTTACTATGCAGATGGTGCGGAATATGGACATTGGGATGTTATTGAATCGGAAGATGAAAATGAAGAAAATTATTTTCATGCGGGAGATATAGTATATCTTGATTTGAATGGTTTCACAGCATGGGAAAATGACAGTGCTTTGATGTATATTAATTTTACGGATGCATCAAAAGAGAATAATGATGGAAATGATATTAACATTGCCACGGCTGACAGTATTTTATATAATCCTTTTTTGACAGATTATGTTGAGGAAAATCATGTATATGCATACATTATAACTACAGACGATGAAGGGAAAGATATATTAAGATTTTGGAGAGGAAGTGCAGATAATTTATGGAATGCTTCTATAGTATTAAGTTATAATGAATATAAAATCGGAAACAATTGTATAAATGTTACAGGCTGGGATTTATCAGGATATGTTAGTCAAAAAGATTATAAGATTAATTTGGAAGCAGACAAAGATAATGATGGCATTGCTGACTACATAGAAGCAGTTTTAGCTTAGATAAGACAAATAGTGATACTGATGGTGACGAAATTAATGATTATAATGAGATTGTAATTACAAAGACCAATCCAGTGGTATATGATTCTGTACAAGAAGGAATATCAGATAGCGAAATAGATTTGGATAATGATGGAATCAAAAATAAAGATGAGATAATTTTTGGTACAAATCCTAATTTGCCCGATACTGATGAGGATGGATTAACAGATTATGAAGAAATTTATACTTATAATACAGATCCGCTTGTGGTGGACACAGATGATGATAAGTTGAATGATGGGGATGAAATTGTTTTAGGATTTAGTCCTCTTGTAAGAGATACAGATGGAAATGGCATAATAGATGGTGAAGAATATATATTACAAAATGTAAACAGCGACAGATTTAATGAGGATATTTATAGTAATAATCTTGCAATACCTGTTGATTTAATTGTTTCGGCTAAGGGTAATGCTAATAATAATATTAATATTACTGAATACACAGGATGTTTAAAAGGTGATGAAAGGTCATATGTAGGAAAAATTATAGAAATAGCAGGTTCGGAAATTAACTCTGGAAGTATTTCATTTGAATTAGATAATGATTATCAAATTAAAAATTATGAATTACTTGGAGAACACACAAATGGATTAGTTATATGTTGCAATGATGGAGAAATGACAACGCCTTTAGAAACAATATATAATGAAGAAACAAGAAAATTAACTGCAAATATATCAAGTCAGGGAATCTATTTTGTAATGGATGTAATGGATTGGATTAATTCACTTGGCTTAGATTATAGCGATGCTAATACAAACATATCAAATGTAAATGTACAGAATACTAGAAAGGCACAAAGTGTAGTTAATGTATCAAACATTCAGATAAAAGGGCAAACGGATATTGTGTTTATTGTGGATACAACAGGTTCAATGGGGTCTTATGTATCAAATGTAAAAAATAATATTAATTCCTTTGTTGATGAGATTACGGCAGCCGGTATCACACCATATTTTGCACTTGTGGAATATAAAGATATAACTTGTGATGGACAAAATTCAACAAATGCTAAAAAGAATACAGATAATTCAACATGGTTCAAGACAGCAGATGATTTTAAAAATGAGATTGCCAAGTTGGGAGTGTCAGGTGGAGGTGATGAACCAGAAACTTTAATTGATGCTTTGGAAATGGCAAGAAGACTTGATTTAAGGAAAACATCACAGAAATTCTTTGTTGTTGTAACAGATGCAGGATATAAAATAAATAACAATTATGGTATTCAGTCAATAGATGAAATGATTAGTCTGTTAAATGATGATGAAATTAATGTGTCTGTGGTCTCTACATTAGGTAATAAATCAAAGTATGAGTCTTTATGCAATATGACAGGAGGTATTTTTGCAAATGTACAAGGCGATTTTAAAAATGAACTTCTTTCGATTGCAGATATGATTAGTGAAGAAACAAATAATGGGTATTGGATTGCATTGGATGGTCTTCCAATACAATATGCAAGACTGAGAGAAGAACCTGTAAAAAATGGTACATGTGATACAGATGGAGATACACTATATGATTGGAATGAGCTGGATGACCTTAATAATATAAAAAAAGTATATTTATCACCATTTATAGCAGCACTTAAATTAAATATAGAGATGGAACAACTGCCAAATGACTATATCAATGTATATGGTTTTACAAGTAATCCTATAAAGGTAGATACAGATGATGACGGACTATTGGATGGAAAAACGGTATACATCAAATATACCAATAGTGAAGGTTTTGTGGAAACACTTGAGGCAGCGCCGAAGAATCCTGAACCAAGAAACTATACAGGATCAAAAAATTTGTGGAAAACACATATAGAATCGATGAAAAATGGTGGAAAATTGGCTACAGAAGATTCTGATAAATATTATAAGCCTACCAAACCGTATATTAACTTTGGATGGAGTGGATGGCATCCGGTTATAGATACAAATCTTGTTGAATCATTGAATTCTCTATATGCTAGTGCCGAAGCGTTGGCATGTGATTTCAGATATGATGCAGAGCATATAGCTTTACATTCATATGGATTTCAGTGGCAAGTGGTAGGAGGATATAATAATCTTTATGATGTGGTTTTTGATGTTGTGTGTAGTATGAATAAGAGAAAATACACATTTGAATTTGATGGTAAAGACTATGTTATATGGGCATGGAAAGGAAGTTATTTAAGTTTAGGACCAGGGTCAGAAGTAGGTTTTTATGAAAGCGAAAATGATATAGGTCTATGGACATTCAGTGATTTCTTTAGAATGTCATGTAGTTTATATAAAATATCAGGCGAAGGAAGTTATACAACGCTTTATAATTGGTATCCGCAAGAATATCAATGGTGGGTAACGCTTTGTTCCTGATGAAGTAATGATTAAGGAAAATAAATTAATACAAATATCAAGTGTGGAGTTGCCTACAAAAGCTATGTATGATGAATTTAAAAATAGGTGGGAAAATACACCACAGGCAAAAGAAATGATATTTGATGATGAAGAAACAAGGGTATGGTTGGTATGGTAAAAAAAACGCTAATTATTAGTATACTGTTAATATGTGTATTTATGACATCATGTACTATAGAGTATCATCATGATATAGATAAAAAAGCAAAGACATGGATACAATACTTTAAGAATGAGGATGTAGATGGATTGTTTAAATTGTTTTGTTCAGATATTAAGGACAATTATTCTGATAAAACATTAGATGAAATCAGAATGGCATTTGAATTTATTGATGGTGATATTGTAGAATATAAATATAAAGGCGAAGGTGGGGGTGGACAAACAAAGGATCATTATAAAACAATATTATATTTCTGTTATCCGGAATATCGTATTGAAACGAGTACAGGAAAAAAATATACTATAATTTTTAGTTATAAGTATATATGGAAAGCAAAACCTGAATGTGAAGGGATTGGAAGCATTCGAGTTATTAACTATGAAGGAGATAGAGTGTATTCAGGGAAGGAGGTAAACATTGGCATAGATTATGATATTCATGAATAATTTTTGAATCAAGAAACCGAAGATAAAAGTTTTGCTGTTAAATGATTAATATGTAGTATATAAGAGATATTCCTTATACTATATACGAAATACAATATGATACAACGAGGATAATGTAAAATGAAAAGAATGTAAGTGCTTAATTTTGGGATGCACCCACAAATTAAGCACTTACGATATTTTGACATAGTTGATATTTATTTGCCTAAAAATGCCCTATATGACATAGTTTTCAAAGAATAAATCTCTAAAATTGATAATCAATGCCACGAATAATCAGAAAAGGAGTGTGTGAAAGTTATATTAACAAATGTGGTAAATATCAAAAAAGGAGAAAAAGAATGCGAAAACTATCAGTCAAAGTAAAAAAGAGTCTGGCTTTTATCATGGCAGCATCATTGTTCGTGCAATCTGCAGGGTTTACAAAGAGTGCCTGTGCTGATGAAGTGCCACAGGACTATAGTGGTCTGGTATGGACAGACCAGTCCACTGATGAGATATTAAATATGGTCGATAAGGGGCTTGAGCTTGAGACTTTCTTTGAAGGTGATTTGACAAAGGGAACAACAAAAGAAGAACTTCTTGAATGGAAAAGTCAGGGGAAGGACATTAAGGAAGTAGTCCTTGAAAGAGCAAGGGAAAGAAGCAAAACTATTACATATAATAATGAATCATACACATATGATACAGGAGAAACAGATGAGGCTGGTAGTCATATTGCGGAATACAGGGCACCGAGATACCTATCGGCACCGTCACCTGCATCAGATGGAAAATATTATCTTACAGAATGCTATCTGCCCGGAGATAAAGGTAATGTAAATTTATCAGGAACACAATATGCAGATGCATTATTTAATACAAAGACAGGGGGAAGAGGCACATCAACCCCATGGTACATAACATTGGGCGGTGATGAGGCTATGTGTGTATCATATGAGGGAAATGCCTCTGCTGTAAGCAGAGACCATCACTATATAGAAACTGATATCAACAGCCTGAAGAACAATCCATATTTTATAGGGGGGAATGATTATCCTGTTGAGGCATATCTGAAAGGAGCATGTTACGCTTATGAGAGAATACTCGGCTCCGGAACAACATCAAATTATACATTCTGGAACAGAACAGGCGCAATGGATGCCTCTTTTTCTGAATTATGCAGAAATGCAGGACCTGTTATGGTTACTTACTCAGGCAGAGAGATAAACTATGCGGTTCTGCAGATTATTACATGGAGGATTGCACAGGGTTCTTTTAATGCAAATGATCTTTCCTATGAACATCAGGTAGCAACTGCAGTTTTTAACCAGATGTATGGAGAGGATACCGGGTATGGTGTACAGTATGCAGCTTTAATTACGCATTTCTATGATTACTATGCCAAGTGTGCCATGGAGGCAGCGAGTGGAAACTATAATAATAAATACTCTTCTGTTTCAGTAAAATACTGGTCAGTACAGGGTTCCAATGCGGTAAACTGGCAGGACTTTATCACATGGGATGTGGGAAATACAGTGCCTTCCACTGACAGATTTAAGGTCAATAAATATGGAAAAGCTATTTCTGAAACCTATAAATATCAGGATGCCACTTTTGAGATTTATTCAGACAGCGGACTGACCAATAAAATTGGCAGTTTTACTACAGATTCAAATGGCGAAGCAGTCATTAATATCGTAGAAGGTGTCTATTATCTTAAGGAAACGAAAGCACCAAATGGAACGGTAATCAGTGACAGAACGATTACATTAACAGTTGTTGATTCAATAGTATCTGCAGATGTCACAAATGATGAAATTTATAATGGACTGATTTTTCAGAAATTTGATTCAGTGACAGATGAGGTTATCAGTGACAAAGCAGGGTTTGCATTGTATGAATATGTCAATGGAAAATATTTAAAACTATGCAATATCACATTTACGGAGACAGGATTTGAGAGTGCGAAAGTAAAGGTTCCGGCATACTCCTACTATATATCAGGAGGTACCACTTTTACTTACCACAACAATGACGGAACAGTTGCAAAGACGATGACAGACTCTAATTTTTATTATACTCCGGTCAATCAGGGAAAATTTAAGATAGTAGATGAGAGTGCACCGGCAGGATATAAAATTAACATCAATGGTAAAACCTTTACCATGAATACCGCTGCACAGGGATATATCTGGCAGTTTACTGCTGCTGCAACAGGTATTAAAGAAGAACCTGATTATGCAGGTGTGAAGATTTCCAAGAATGATACTTTATCCGGTGATAAACTTACCGGAGCAGAGTTTAAGCTGCAGGAAAGTATTAACGGTATCTGGTATTATGTAGGAAAACTGGAATACGATAACAGTCTGGAGGTATATAAAACCTCTGCAGGTGAAAGTTATAGTTTCAGAGACAGCAGTGCCAATATTATTTTTACAAATTCAGGTACAGATTATCCTCTCATCAAGACAAGCTATAACAAGGGGAAATTCAGAATTGTAGAGACAAAACTTCCAAATGAGAGTTATGCGAATGCCTATATCAAGACCTTTACGGTAGCACCAACTACAGACAGGTATATGTATGATTTCACGGCATTTTCTGATTCGGCATTAAATACAGGTAAATCAATATTAGTAAAGACGGCAAAATATGATGCCCTGACAAGTGAACAGCTTGCAAATGAAGATGTGGCAACCATCAGTGTATATGAATACAATTCCGGAACAAAAGAATGGCAGAAATTAGGCAATCTTAAGTATAATGCAGGGACAAAACTGTATGAGACAGGCAGTGAGGTTTATACACCACACAAAATAGATGGTTCAAAATCCCGTGCATCCATAGGGCGCAGTTATCTTCCGGGATATTTGTATTATACTTCGGTTAATCAGGGAAAATTCAAGGTTGTTGAGACAATTAATCCACAGAACTATATGTTAGGTGTATTTGACACAAAAAGCTTACAGACAACTGTCTATGAAAAAGAATTTTCCATCAATGAGGATACAGAAGATGGGCAGATGATTGATTTGACAGACATAGGTGATGCCGCCAAAGATACGGGAATATATGTTATTCTTCAGCTTTCAAAATATGATGGTATTACAAAAGAAAAAATCATGTCAGGATATACAAAGTTTACCGTATCTGAAAAGATAAAAGACAAATGGTATGAAGTGGGTACACTTGTTTATGATGAAACCTACAATGTATATAAGACAAGGGGAATGTCACTGAAGCTGCATAACAGTGAAGGAAAAGAAGTATATGAGGAAGCGTCAGCATATGGACTTTATTATACGACAGCAAATCAGGGTGTCTATAAGGTGGAGGAAACATCAGCACCAAATAAATATACGCTGGGTTCTGCACCATTTTGCAGAGAGTTTAACATTACAACTGATGCCAACGATGGAAAAATCCTGCTGACTGCATTTGATTCCTCTGCGAAAGATACCGGTATCAGAGGAAAAGTAAATATTAATAAATATGATGCAGCGACAGAAGAACTTGTCAGAACCGGTGATATGGTTGTAACTGTCTATGAAAATATTAATGATGTATGGTATGAGATGGGAACACTGAAATATGATGGAACGGAAAAAAGATACAGTACCACAGGAGCAGACATTACATACCGTAATTCAGCAGGAAGAAAAGTGAGTACTGACGGTATCAGTGATTATGAAACAGGATGGCTGTATTATACGACAGCTAATCAGGGAAGATTTAAGATAGTGGAAACGGCAGCACCTGCATTTTACGCACTTACACATCCATTATTTTCTCAGTATGAAAGACAAATCACACTCACAGAGAATCATCAGGAATTTACCTATACTGATTTTCGTGAGGCAATCAAAAACTTAGGTGTGAATGTGATACTCAGGGTGAATAAGTATGATGTCATGACAAAGGAATTAACACCGGAAAAAAATACAAAATTTGTGATTCAGGAATATGTGCTTGATAAGAATAATTGGATGAATGTAGCTGAAATGAATTATGACAGCACGGGTGATGTCTACACAAGTCAGAATAGTGAGGCTGTTTTTCATAATGCTGATGGTACAGTTAAATTTACCAATGCAGATGGAAGGCTGTATTACACCACACAGAACCTTGGTAAATTCCGTGTAGTGGAAAAGTCAGCACCAGCATATTATACAAACAGTGGATATATCATGGAATTTGATATCACAAGAGATGCGGTAAATGGTGTGGTCAATCTTTCAGAGATAACCAAATCGGCACAAAATCTTGGCATCAGTGGCAATGTATCTGTGACAAAATACGACAGGGTGACAGACGAAACAGTCAGGACAAATGATGCCGTATTCACAGTATCAGAGAAGATTAAGGATCAGTGGTATGTGGCAGGCACTTTGGTATACAATGAAAGCAAAGGGAAATATGTATCAGATAATGCCACCTTTACATTCCACAATGAGAATGGAGATGTAATTGATGCCTCTGACATTGCAGGTTTTGAAAATGGAAAGCTGTATTACACTTCTGCAAATCTGGGACGGTTTAAGGTAACAGAGACGGTTCCGCCGACAAATTACACGAATGAGCCTTTTACTAATGAAGAACCGGATATTTTTGAAAGAGAATTTCTGATTGACACGGATAATGAATCAAATGATTTTAACAGTGTTGATGATGCTGCAAAAAATGCAGGTAAATATACACAGGTGAGCTTACTGAAATATGACTATATGACAGGAATGAATGTTAAGTTTAACAATGCGGAGTTTATTGTTGAGGAGAAAGTGAATAACAGGTGGCTCAAAGTTGGCATTATGGGATTTGATAAGGAGAACAGAATTTATACCACAAAGGATACAAAAGTAGTTCTTCATAACAGTGAAGCGGTGCAGACCTATGTAAATGGTGATGGCAGACTTTATTATACTACTGCCAATAACGGACAATACAGAATTGTAGAAAAGTCTGCTCCAAGCAATTATATTCTTGGCTCAAATCCTTATACCTATGAGTTTAATGTACTTGAGAGCACAGATAATCTGATTGATTTGACAGACAGGGTGAAAGCAGCCAATAATCTTGGTAATTATGGAATTGTGGAGACATTAAAGTACGACAGTATTACCAATGAAAAAGTCAGAACTACTGATACTGAATTTATGGTATATGAATTTGTAAATGGTTCATGGCAGGCAGTAGGAGCACTTGTCTACGATGAGGGCAGAGGCGTATATGGCTGTACCAGTGTAAACTTTATATTTCATAACGAAGATGGAAGTGTCATCGATATATCACACATTCCAGATTTTACAGTCGGAAGATTATACTATACAACTGCAAATGAAGGGAAATTCAAGGTGGCTGAGACAATGGCACCGGAAAATTATACACAGGGAACTTTCAGTAAGGAATTTAATGTCACCATGAAAAATGGAGAGGTATTTTCCTATGTGACCACAGAAGATGGTGCATTAAACAGAGGTATCAGTATTCCGGTGCAGGTCAGAAAATATGATCTGCTTACCAACCGGTCTGTTGAATTAAAAGATACTGTATTTGCAGTGCAGGAACATATAGCAGACCTTGATGAGTGGATGACGGTAGGAACACTTGTGTATGACGGTGAGAAGGATATCTATTCCAGCAAGGGCATGGAGAAGATTGTGTATCATGACAGTACCGGACAGGAAGCAGCTATAGAGGCAGGCGATGAACTTACCTATACATCGGCTAATCTTGGTGTGTTCAGGGTAGTAGAAATATCTGCACCTACACATTATGAGAATGGTATGTATATCAATGCATTTAATATTACTGCCGATGCAGTCATTAATGAAGACGGAACAGCAATGATAGATTTGTCAGATGTAGAGAATGGTGCTAAGAATATCGGTAAGACCGGAATGGTTAAATTATCTAAGTTTGATGCAATCACAGGAGAAAAGGTGCTGACAGGTGATGCAGAATTTACAGTATATGAATATATTTCAGAACTGCAGGACTGGATAAGAGTAGGCATACTCAGCTACAATGATGCAGACAGAGAATATGTTAGCGAAGGTTCGGAGTTCATATTTCATGATGAAGAAGGAAATGAAATAGACACATCAGATATAGAAACCTTTGAAAAGGGCAGATTATATTATACTACGGCAAATGGTGGAAAGTATAAGGTTGTTGAGACAAAGGCTCCTGAATATTATATGATTGACGGGTATGAGAGAGAATTTAGCATTACAGAAAATGAAACAACAGAATTAACAGCTGCATCTGCAGGTGCATATGATATGGGCGTAAGAGGAAATGTTTCGCTTGTAAAGGCTGACAGTATCACCAATAAAAATATCAGTGGTGCGGTATTTGCTGCCCAGGAATGGTCAGAAAATAACGGAACATGGCTTACAGTAGGATATCTTACAGATCAGATGGATGGAACATATACAACAGACGGAATGAATATATTGCTTCATACAGGAACAGATGCACAGACTGTGGAAGCTTTGGCATTACACTATACCACACAAAATCTGGGAAAATACAGAATCATAGAGGTAAAAGCACCAAAAGGATATATTAATGATATGTATGTATCTGATACATTAAATGTAAATGAAGATATGATAGAAATTAAGCTTACATCGGATGACCTGAAAGCAACAGATACGCCTGTCAGGGTAGGCATATCAAAGACATCAGTGACAGATGGAAAAATGATCATTGGTGCAACGCTTACCGTTAAGGACAAAGACGGAAAAGTGGTAGACACATGGATTACAGATGGAACCGAACATATTATATCTGCAATTCCGGCCGGAAAGTACACTTTAATTGAAGAAAGAGCAGCAGAGGGATACATAGTTGCCGGCAGTGTCGAATTTGAGGTACAGGAAACAGCAGAAATACAGAAGGTTACAATGGCAGATGAGGAAGTAAAAGGAAAGGTAGTCATTGTTAAACAGGACAGTGTGACCGGAGCGAAACTTTCCGGAGCCAAGTTTGAGATAAGAGATGAGGACGGAAGTGTAATTGGAACACTTATCACTGATGAAAACGGACATGCAGAGTCAAAGTTAATTTCATTTGGAATATATGATAAAAATGGAACTTACAAGGGTTCTAAGAAGTACATCATGGTTGAAGTGGCAGCACCGAGCGGATATGACCTTGATACCACACCTAGAGAATTTACATTTGAATATCAGGATGATACTACACCGGTAGTGATAAAGACATTTGCATTAACGAATCATGAGACACCTACGGTTCAGACGGGAGATAGTACAGATATGGTTATAATAATGCTGGGACTGTTAGCTGTCATAGCTGTAATGGCATTATGTGTATGCTGTAAGAGAAAGGATGGAGAAAGATAGAATAAAAAACTAAAATTTTTATTCTTTTAATAAATATAAATAAAAAAGTAGCAATATCTATTGAAGGTATTGTTGCTTTTTTATTTTGACTATATAAGCACATAAAATCAATCGTCTGTAATGAAAAAATTCCTTGATAAATTTGTAAAATATTGATAAGATAAAAATATTAACAGTAAATATAAAAGAAAATATGTTGCTCAATGGTAAAGTTAATTTAAATTGCATAAAATTATATAAAATAGTGTTTTTCTGAAAAATAAAACAGAGTTATTGGTTTTAAGATATATTTTATTAAGAGATTAAATGTAGAATAAAAGGGGAAATTGTATGAGTTTATGTAAAACAGAACTATTTCATGATGTATCTTCTGATGAAATTAGAAATCCACGTTTTTCAAGATTTGGATATAATCAGGGAAATGTTGCAGAATTGGAAACATATATAGAAGGATATAAAATTGCTTTAGAAGCTTTAATTATTTATTATGAGAGCTTGGATCCGGGTGAGTGTGATAAGTTAGATGAAATTGTTTACCCAATTTTTTTGTATCAAGACATATAGTGGAATTATATCTAAAATTATTAGGGATAAGATATTGTAAAGATAAATATGGTAATGTTTCTAACACAATTATGAAGTCACATGAATTGCTAAATATTTTTAGGGAAATAAAATCCAAATTAGAACAGCTTTGTATCAAAGCTGAAATAGATTTATGTTCTCAGGAGATTGAAGACTATTTGAATCAGATTGAAGACTATGATAAACAGTCATATTGTTTTAGATATCCTTTTGATATAAACAGGAATAATAATTTTATAGATTCAGTGGCTATAGATATTACCGATTTCTATCAAAAAATTATAAATTTATATGAACATTTTCAAAGTATATATTCAGGATTGTATTGTATGGTTGGTATAGGTACATATAATCATCAATTAGGTGAATGGTTATATAAAAATTGTGTTGAACAGATAGAAAATGTTGAGGAAATATTGAACATTTTAGAAAAAAATAAAGAATTAGTTCCAAAAAACAATAAAATAATTATAAATCTTGCTGATGTGCCTACAAAAAATATATACCATGAGCAAATTCTAAAAAACTATATTAATAGTAAAGAGGCTGATGAATTAAGATATGTGAATCTTTTGTTATTTACAGGACGAGATTTATGTTCTGATTTGAAAATATCTACACAAAATATAAAAGAAGATTTTTGTAAAATATTAGTAGATAATTATTTGAATTTGGATTTTATAAAGAATAATGAATTAAATTCAAGTGGTTTTAATCCAAATTATAAAATTTTACAAACAAAACCGAAATTGCTTATAAAATGGTTTGATAAAAGTTTAAGTATAATAGAGAAAATTGAATCAAACAATGATGGAACGATTAATTAGATATATTTGTTATGAGAAAAATTTAAAGATAAAAGTGTTAAAAATTTATGTTTAACCTTTTATCTTTTTTATTTGTAAAGTATTTACTTTGATATGGCGGATAATTTATTAAGTAAGCGTCAAATCCTACGACTTGGATAGTTAGCTTATTTGTGAGATACTCTAAAAAGCACGAAAAAACTAATGGTTTTTTAGAGGAGGTAAAACTATCATGGATCAAACCACTCACGATGTTCGCCGTGCGAACTGGTTAACTGTTATTACCCGGTGTCAGGGAAGACCCGAAGGAGTTTCGGCTGAACAATGGCTTTCTGACAATGGCGTGAACGAAAAATCGTATTATTACTGGCTTCGTAAATTTCGTAAAGAAGCCTATGAACAAATGCAACCTATGGTTACGAGGGAACAGACCGGTACCGACATTACTTTTGCAGAGTTGACAATCCTTGAAAAAACAGTACCAGCCTGTACTGTATCACCGACTGAACCGTATGAAAATCCGGTGGCTGTTATCCGGTATAACGGGCTGACAATCGGGATTTCCAATGAGATTTCCGATTGTCTGCTATCAAGAATTCTCAAGGAGGTGTCCCATGCTTGAAGATGCTGCCGGCATCCGCCGTGTGGTACTCGCCTGTGGAACGGTAGACCTTCGAAAAGGTATCGATGGATTGGCTATGATCATTGGTGATAAATATAAGCAGAATCCCTTTGAAAAAGGTACACTTTTCTTATTCTGTGGAAAACGCTCGGATAGAATAAAAGGGCTACTCTGGCAGGGAACAGGACTTCTGCTTCTTTACATGCGTCTTGAAGATGGACGCCTG
This sequence comes from uncultured Lachnospiraceae bacterium, assembly GCA_902767015.1. Lineage (GTDB taxonomy): Bacteria > Bacillota > Clostridia > Lachnospirales > Lachnospiraceae > Bovifimicola. The sequence continues at coordinate 14,244 of CACXFV010000108.1, forward strand.
TCATGGCCACGAACAACACAGGAAGCGGCAGAACTTACCGAAGAACAGTTCCATTATCTGATGCTTGGATTGAATCCACTGGATCCCAAGGTGAAAGATGTGAATCCCGGAAAAATTTATTAATGA
>CACXFV010000109.1 GCA_902767015.1 uncultured Lachnospiraceae bacterium
AACATCAACTTATTTTCTCTTATATAATCACTTCTATACAGCTTATTCCACGGAACAGCAACCATCATGTTGTCAAAATAGTTATGAATATTATCTCTTACGGAAGCCTTATTATCAAATACTTTTTCCGGAACAGAAACAGAATACATTTGTCTCTTTCCATTTGTATAGTATTCCATCGTGAAACCCGATATAACAAGCGAAACATTTGTCTGTTCCGCAGTATTATACATTTTTTCAAGATAATCATTTTCCAGCCAATCATCAGAGTCCGGAAAATACATATACTTTCCTTTGGCTATTTTAATTCCTTCATTTCTTGCGCTTGGTGCTCCACCATTCACTTTATGAATAACGATAATTCTTTCGTCCTTTGACCTATAATTATCTGCTATTTTACTACATCGGTCAGTGGAACCATCATCAACAATAATTAATTCAAAATCTTCAATTGTTTGTTTTAATATGCTGTCGATACATTTTTCTAAATAGTCCTCAACATTATAAACCGGTGTTATTACTGATATTTTACACATATTCACTCCTAATTACAAGGTATTTAATCATCATCAAATATAAAATCACAAACCGTTTCTGTTGCAAATCGCTTTTACCTATACTCAATTTATTCATCATTACCTCCCTATTAATTTTTGTTCTTCTTATCCTTTTATTTAGTTAGTATTATGTTCTCCCTACTCAAACACAACCGTCCCATAAATATCCAGCACCTCATCCTCCAGTCCGCCAAAGTCCTCTTCATCGGCGGCAAAAGTAAAGATATACGCCTTATCATCTAACAGTGTAAACCACTGTGCCACATAGCACTCCATTCCCATCTGCTCAGTAGAGGTTACCACATAGTAGCCATCCACACCATTGATTCTCAGTTCATCAATTCCAACAAGTTCATAGCCTATCTGGTCATACTGTTGAAGTGACAGGTCCTTATATCCCTCAAGATCCAGCTGATAAGCCTTCGTATCCTGAATCATGACATTAATATTTTCAGTAAAGTTGTTGACGGCTGTTCCCAGATGGGTGTATGCTGAATTCGAACCGGCTATGCTCGTTTCCGTCCATGCGCTTTTGTCGATATAATAAGAGTAGCCATCACCGGACACCTTACTCCATCCTTCAGGTATATAAATATCTGTGTCATCAGATTTCTTTTTTGTTGTTTCCTCTTCGTCAGACTTTCCGGAAGACCGCTTCTTTGTCGTCTCCTCTTCATCGTCTTTCGTCTTCTTTTTTGTTGTCTCTTCTTCGTCATCATCTGAAGTATCAGATTTTTTAGAGGATTTCTTTTTCGTTGTTTCCTCTTCATCGTCCTCCGAAGAGCCTTTTGTCACTTTTTTGCTATCATTATCTTCTGACTTTTCCTGATTGGAACCTACGGAAACACTGCGTCCTATATCTCCACAGCCTGTAAAAAGCAACATTGCTGATACCATTGTCATTCCAATTAGCGCTACTATTCTTTTTTTCATATTTTTTTACCTCATTTCTGCGCTGCTTTTTACGCATATCAAATTTGTGGCAAGCAACGCGCAGACACAAACTTGATGAGTGAAAGATTCTGAAAGTTTTTCACTCTTTATTCCTCCTGCATTCGCTCGTTTCCTTTCGAAAATTACTTTTAATTGCTGCGATGACACAACTGTCAAAACAGTGGACAGCATGCAACATGCAGACTTGTCAAATCTTCTGAGAATTGATTTATTTCTCACCGTGAATTAATGGTCGTCATCATCGTCATCATCCACACTGTACGACATATATTCACGTCCCGAAACTCTGTGCTTCTTTCTTGCCTCCTCTACCTTATCCGAAAGCAAGTCCCTGATTTTATCGGATGCTTTTACGTTGGTGATAAAAAACTCCGGTGTTGTCTTATCAGCCGAATTAACCTTAATGGTGCCCAGACCGAAGATTCTCTGCATCAAAGACCTGTGCAGTGTCGTATCCATAATCCGGTAAAGTCTTATTTCCTCTTCCTTTTTACTCAGAAATCCTGTACAAATCTGAAACTTATCATTGTATAGCTTATACTTCGTAAATGTCCACGGCAGACCAAAAAACAGCAATCTCTTTCTCTCCTGCCATATTGTCTTGTCAGCCATATTTTTCTCCTTTCATCAATCCTGATAATAATTTTACTTCATATTCTGAGAGTATACACACCTCAAATTCTAAGAATATCTATACCTCAGTATTGATTATCTTCTTAACCTCTTTCTCCAATTCCCCTGATAATTCATCTGCATTCTCCATCGAATTACCTTTTACGCCATAATAAAACTTAATCTTCGGCTCAGTACCCGACGGTCTTACGCACAGCCATGCGCCATCCTCAAGGTCATAATAGAGAACATTGGAAATAGGCAGTCCCGTCGGTTTTACTTCTCCTGATGCCATATTCTTGATCCTATCATTTTTGTAATCTCTTACAGACAATACCTGATATCTTCCCAAATGCTGCGGCGGATTATTTCTCAACGTATCGAGGATTCGCTGTATCTTCTCAAGCCCATCTATGCCCTTAAAGGTGACAGCCTGTATGCCATCCTTATAATATCCATAGCGCTCATACATGGCAAGCATGGCATCCCAAAGTGTCATATTCTTTGTCTTGTAATAAGCAGCCGCTTCACACAATGCCATGGTTGCAACTATCGCATCCTTATCTCTGGCATGTGTTCCGATAAGACAACCGTAGCTTTCCTCAAAGCCAAATAAATATTCTCCCTTACCAGTCTGTTCAAAACCAAGTATCTGCTGGCCAATATATTTAAATCCGGTCAGAACTTCTATCAACTTAACGCCGTAATATTTCGCTATCGCATCCGCCATATTGGTGGAAACAATGGTTTTAATCAAGACACCGTCCTGTGGTATACCTTGCTGCTCCTTTATCTGCTTTAATTCATAATCTGCCAGAAGACAACCTGACATATTTCCCGTCAGGGAAATGTATTCGCCGGATTTGGTATCCTTCACATGTACACCGAGCCTGTCTGCATCCGGGTCTGTCGCCAGTACCAAATCTGCATCCTTTTCCTTTGCCAGCTTCAGAGCAAGCTCAAATGCCTCATAAGCCTCCGGATTCGGATAACTTACCGTAGGAAATTCGCCATCAGGCAATTCCTGCTCCGGCACAACATAGACATGTTCAAAGCCAAGCTCTCTTAAAATTCTTCTCGCTGGAATATTGCCGGTTCCATGAAGCGGGGTATATACAATCTTAAGCTTGTCCTTGCACTCATCAATACAGTCCTGACGCTTTACCTGTTTTTTAAGCGCCGCCATATATTTATCATCCACTTCAGCACCTATCACCCGGTATAGGCCTGCTGCCTGTGCTTCTTCCTTATCCATTGTCTTTAATGCAGCAAAATCCGTTACTGCCTTCACCTCCTCCATGATTCCTTTATCATGGGGAGGTGTAATCTGGGCACCATCCTCCCAATATACCTTATATCCATTGTATTCCGGCGGGTTATGGCTTGCCGTGATATTAATGCCTGCAATACAGCCCAGCTCTCTTACCGCAAAGGATAACTCCGGTGTAGGTCTTAAGCTTTCAAACACATATGCCTTTATGCCATTTGCTGCAAGACATAGCGCTGCCACATCCGCAAATTCGACCGACATTCTTCTTGAGTCATAGGCAATCGCTACTCCCTTACCGGCTCCATCCATTTTCAGGATATAATTCGCCAAGCCCTGTGTGGCGCGCCTTACGGTATATACATTCATTCGATTCAGACCTGCTCCGATCACACCTCGAAGTCCTGCCGTACCAAACTCAAGTTCCTTATAAAATCGTTCTTTTATTTCTCCCTCATTATCACCGATTTTCTTCAATTCTTCTTTCGTCTCATCATCAAAACAGGGATTACTAAGCCATTCCCTGTAAAACTCCATGTAATTCATTGAGTTCCTCCTAGCCATCATTCAATATTCATATTGTAAATCTAAATACCTCTTAAACGATACTTATTAATCTAACAAAGCACTTACGATACTATTATAATCAATGGTCGGAATCGTTGTTGTCTCCCGCACTGAAAATGTCGACCTTGCTACGTTATTTTCGGTTCCCGCACTTGAATTTCTCGAGGCACCGGCATTACGGGTGCTTTCGCGAAAATTTCCATTTTCACCTGTAGTGCTTTGCGCATTTTCTCCGGTCTGATAAGTGCTGTCACTCTCTTTTGCCCCGGAAGCCGTATCATCTGCCTGACCGTCATCCTCGCCGCTTCCCTCTCTGACAAGCATAATATTATATTCAGATGTTATACTGTCCACTGTTATGACCTGTGCATATGGCTCATACCCATCTGCTGTTACAATAATCTTATGTGTTCCGTATGCCACACCAATCATCTGCGAATAATCTTTTTCCACACCATCAACCGTAAGCTTTGCGCCCTTCGGACTAATCTTGAAGGACAATGCCCCCAGTCTTACTGCATTGGACTGAAATTCGGTGAGGTTCAGTCTGATTTCCTCATTGTCCGATATCACTATTTCTCTGGAACCCGCCGTTTTATCCTTTGATACGGTCACATTAAACCTTCCTACCGGTACAGCTACCACCATATTCTCCGTTATCATCTCAATAATCTTATCTCCCACTTCAAGATAGCCGCCTTCAAAAAAAGTAGTTGAGTCGAGTCTTAAGTAACCATGTCCTTTTGTCACTGTCACAGAGTCCAGTTCTTTATCTGTCCCCCTTAACCTCAATACATCAACACTGTCAAGCTTGTCTATGCTAATCTCGCTATCCTGTGTTACCACCACAGTGTGGTCTGTGTAATTATACCTCTCGTTTCCTACTGATATCGTCTTACTGTCCATATCTATCTTAAAATTGGTGACTCCTCCATAGTCAAAATCTGCATCTGAAATCTTAATCTTTGTGAGTTTTGTCGATGAGCCGGAAGTCCATACCTCTATCACTTCTCCCAGTGCAAGCCTGTCTATGGTAATCGGCTCATCATATCTGCTGATAATATCCGTTCCACCCGTATATTCATACTTAATTCTTGCACCTGTACCTGCTCCCTGTAGCACCATGGTCTTATCCTGACTGTTAACATCTACCACAATAGCCTTAAAATTTCTCGCTTCCGTTGGCGTCTCCTGCTCCGATATCAAGGTTGTGGTGGGCATAACCGGTATATCCACTCCGTTGGATATCGAAGAATTTCGTCTGTTGCTTTGATTCGAGCATGATATCATCAAAATTGCTGATATCATTGTTCCCATCAACAGTACCAAATACTTTGAAATATTTTTATTCGCACACATGGGATTTCTCCTTTGCTATCCGCATTAAACAAAAATCAATCTTATTATATAATATTTACAACATAAAGTCAAAAAAATATTCAACACTCACTGATTTTATATTTTGTCAATTCTTTTGCGACAAATTTTCGGCAAATTTGTAACAGTTCAGATTTGTCATTCACAAAATACTTCCAACTGCATGAAAACCGCTGTTTCACAGCGGTTTTTGCCCATAGACAGGCACTCAGTTCATGAAAAAAAAATGTACAACAAGACTGCTCACAGACTTGAGGATTTGTGTTCATGCGCTGAGTGCCGTTTCATGAACAAAGTCCGTAGACCGGCAATATTAGTGTCCCGGCACTCCCATGCTGTCAATAAATGCCACCCTGCCGGCTCTCTGCCGCATCACCAAGTCAAGCTTAACGATATCCTTATCCGGCACCCACGCCTTATTGTTATTATAGTAATGGTTGAGAAGTTTCCAGTATTTTTCAGGATATTTCAATTTGAGTGCCAAATATTTCAGTTCCTCGTCACTTACGGAACGGATTTTGGCATATTCTTCAATTACTGCATTCCCAAGCTGCTTATCCCATGAGTGTTTTTCCATCACTTTTCGGATAAAGTCATACAAATCTCTCACCTGTACACTGCACTTTGCTCTCTCAAAATTCGTAATAAATGGCCGGTATTCCTTTATACCATCGTTCTCAAATAAAATATTATGATAGTTGTAGGCACCGTGCACCAGCCTCCCTGCATTCACCTCATTAATAATAAACTGTTGCACTGATGGCTCTGCCATAAGCCTGAGAACTTCACCGGCATCCTCATAAAAGACGTCAAACTTTTGAAGCACCATGGATTCAAATGGATTTTTCCGGCGCTTCTGCCGTATATAATTTCTGGTTCTCTTCAGTTCCCGATTATGCTTCTCAAACTCGGAAAGGAGTCTGTCACAGGTATCCTCCAAATTAAAATTTGTTTCCAGATACTCCTGACCAAAACGGACAGAGTTCATGGTACTGTGAAGCTGTGCCAATGCTTTTGCAGCCCTGATAATATGGCTATGATTTTTAGCATCACAATCCATAGCGCAATACCATTTTCTGACTATGTATTTTCTTCCTCCGTCTTCCTTGTCTATCAGCTCACCGTCCACATTTCTGATAATATGATCTACATGAATGTCGCCTGACACTGCTATATTCCTAAGCAGCTTCTCCTCAAACTCGAGATGCTTTTCGTTACCATCAAACTCCCTAAGCAGATACAGACCTTCCTCTGTCTGCACCATAATGGCGCCTCTCTGTCTTCCTGTCCTTATGGGCTTTAATCCATATCTGCTTAAAATATCTGTGTTCTTGTCATCCACACAAACACCTCCCCTATGCCTATCATATGAGGAATCTCCCGCAAATATGTTTAAAATATGTGTAGTGTCTCAGTATTTCGTTACATCAAGCATCTCAAGCAGGATTTCTTTCCGGTTTAAATCATTATTTTCGAGCACCACATATAAAAGTCTCTTTAACGCTCCACCTACCTGCTCACCTCTTGCAAGCCCCGCCTCCATCAGATCTTTTCCATTAACAGCAAGCGCCTTTAGTGATATACAATCTCCTTTTTCAATAATATCATTATATTCCTTTTTTACATTCGCAAGCGTTTCCTTCATACAATCAGACTGCCCCGCTTTTGCATAATAAAATGGAAGATATACCTCCATAAAGGTTAAGTATATTTCGTAAATATCCTCTCCTATTTCATAAATATCCCGGCGCACCAGGCCTCTTGTCTGTGGCAATGGTCTGCCAATCTCCCCGATAATTCTGGAAACAACATTCACTGTTTTATTATCAAATTTAAAATCTCTTAAAATATTCGCCGCTTTGTCTTTTCCTGCCCTCGAAAGAACCGCACTCCACCGTAGAAAATGCTCTTTTGGCATCAATTTTACAAGCGACAGAACCTCTGTCAGTTCATTTTCCGCTGCAATTCTGTCAATCTCCCTAAACACCACTGTTGTAATGCCAAGCTCATATGCCGCTTTAAGTCTGTCAGGATTGTCTGACATCAACAGTTTCTCAAGTTCTGCCTGTATACGTTCCCGGCTGATTTTCTCCAGATTCACCGCAAGCTCTTCTATTGCCCTGCAGGTATTATCATCAATCCGAAATCCCAGCGATGCCGAAAATCTTACCGCCCTTAAGATTCTCAGAGCATCCTCACTAAATCTGTCAGCCGGGTTCCCTACACATCGGATAATGCCATCTTTTAAATCCCTGACACCTCCAAATATATCGACAATGCCTTCCCTGTCATTATATGCCATGGCATTAATGGTAAAATCCCTGCGTTTCAAATCTTCTATCAAATTGCGGGTAAACTCCACATGCAAAGGATGTCTTCCATCCTGATATTCCCCATCTATGCGATATGTTGTGACTTCATACCCCTTTTTATCAATCATGACTGTAACTGTTCCATGCTTAATTCCTGTATCGATTGTCCTGCGAAACAGCTTTTTTACCTCATCGGGCATTGCCGACGTAGTAATATCCCAGTCATTCGGCTCTCTGCCGAGAATCGCATCCCGTACACAGCCACCCACTGCATAAGCCTCAAAACCATTATTCTCCAGCATTTCTATGATAAACTTGACATGCTTCGGCATTTTAATTCTATTCATATTACCACATCCATTTCCAAACTCATCCTATTCCCATCATTTATGCAGAGTTTGTTTCTCTGAAACAAACTCTTAACGACTTGCTGCTCAAACGACTTGCTGACCAAACGACTTGCTGACCAAGTCAGCAAGTCGTTGGTCAGCAAGTCGTTGGTCAGCAAGTCGTTTAAACCCTGAACCGATACCCTACTCCCCATACCGTTTCAATATACTGAGGTTTTGATGTAGAATATTCTATCTTCTCTCTGATCTTCTTGATATGCACTGTCACGGTTGCTATATCACCAACTGACTCCATGTCCCAGATTTTGTTGAACAATTCTTCCTTTGAAAATACCCTGTTGGGATTCTGCGCCAGAAATACCAGCAAATCAAATTCTTTATTGGTAAAAAACTTTTCCTCACCGTTAAGATACACTCGTCTGGTCGTCTTGTCAATCCTAAGTCCCCTGACTTCGACCATTTCATTCTGTCTTCCTCCTGAACTGATCAGTCTCTCATACCTCGCAAGATGAGCCTTTACTCTCGCAACCATCTCACTGGGGCTGAATGGTTTTGTAATATAGTCATCTGCTCCCAGTCCTAATCCCCTGATCTTATCTTCATCACTTTTCTTTGCTGAAACAAGCAGAATTGGTGTGTCTTTCTTCCCTCTGATCTCCCTGCATACCTCAAATCCATCTAATTCCGGAAGCATCAGATCCAGTAAAATCAGGTCAAACTCTTCTTTCAATGCCGCATTCAGACCATCCTCTCCTGATATTTCAATCCTGACCTCAAATCCATCCATTTCAAGATAATCTTTTTCAAGCTCCGCTATACTTAACTCATCCTCAATAATCAGTATTCTGCTCATAATCTGTCGTAACCTCCTGTTCATAGTATTTTCTCAAGATAAAATGCATTACCGTACCTGTATTAATCAGACTGGTCGCCCAGATTTTTCCACCGTGGGCTTCTATAATTTTTTTGGCAATCGCCAATCCTATGCCACTGCCGCCTTCCTCTGAATTTCTTGATGAATCTGTCCTGTAAAATCTGTCAAATATATATGGCAGCTCTTTTTTGCCAATTCCTTTTCCATTATCCTCTATCTCTACATGTATAAAATCTTCCTCATCATTAATTTTTATATTAACCATCCCTCTCTTACCGCCTATATATTTAACAGAATTGCTGATAATGTTATTAATTACACGTTTTAACTGCTCTGCATCTGCTATGAAAACCACATCCTTATCCACATAATTAAAATATGTCAGCACAATATTTTCAGACTCCAATTCTACAGAAATCTCTTCAATACAATCGGAAAAATACTTATCAACATTTACCTTCTCAAAATTATACGGAACATTATTAGTATCAATCCTCGAATACAGCGTCAGTTCTCCGATGAGTCTGTCCATATCATTTGCCTTATGATAGATGGTCTTAATATACTTATCCATTTTCTCCGGCGTATTCGCCACTCCATCCATAATTCCCTCTACATAGCCTTTAATGGCAGTAATCGGTGTCTTTAAATCATGTGAAATATTGCTGATCAGCTCTTTATTTTCATCATCATATTGTACACGTTCCTCTGCTGAATCTTTCAGTCTCTTTCTCATATTTTCAAAATCCGCACACAATACTCCAAATTCATCTTTGCCTGTTCTTTCCAGTACAAAATCCAAATCTCCCTCTGTAATCCTCCTTGTGGCATCTGTCAATTTATTAAGCGGCCGCATGACACTCCTTTGAATCCAAATTGCCAGCACAACTGCCGTAAGAATAATAATGGCAATGACAGAAATACATATCTGAAACATAATTTTTTTGACGCGCATAATGGCTCTGTCCATAATTGTTACAATATACAGACTTTCCACATTTTGACCGCCTATATCAAAGGTCAGCTGTTTAATCAGATACTTATAGTCACCATATATATAGGAATTTCCAAGATAGGAGCTTGGATAATCATAATCCCCCCTATAGCTTGGAAGATTATCTGCCAGCGACTTTTCCTCCTCCAAGCAACCGTTATAGAGCAACTGATTATTCACCTTTGCAACAATAAATGAATGCTTATTCTTAAGTTCTTTATTGATACTCTCAAGGTAATTCTCATCCATAAGCTTTGAAGGTCTCGTCTGAATATCCTGAATGATTTTATTATATTCCTTTATGGTAAGTTTATTATATACTTTGGTCTGATTCGCAAGCCCATCAATTCCGACATGATCAATGTCATATTTATTTTCAACGGATTTAATATGAACATTAAGGATACCTGCAAACAGAATTGCCAGCACTGCAATCGGAATAATGATGATAACAGCAAATGAAATCTTTATTTTGGTTTTTAACTTCATGATATCTTTCCTTCAATAAATTCCTCTCCTGCACAAGGACACCCCCTGCATCAAATTGGTCCCCGAGCTGTTCATCACGCTGAAGCGGATTTGCGTGTATATTATCAATAATATGTTACCACATTATGCAGGATTATACTAATGAATAATTTATTAAAAAAAGTGCGCCCGGGCGGGCACACTTTTAAGAGAATTTTCCTAAGCCAATTCTCCGTACAGCCATTATTTGGTCTGGGTTGTTCCTTATGTATTTCAAAAAAATTAATTATAAGTATTTTTTGAGGAGCTCTGCCTTGTCTGTTTTCTCCCACGGAAGGTCTAAATCGTTTCTTCCAAAATGTCCATATGCTGCTGTCTGCTTGTAAATTGGTCTTCGCAAATCAAGCATTTTGATAATTCCGGCTGGTCTCAGATCAAAATTTTCCCTGATAATTTCCACTATCCTGTCGTTGCTTATCTTACCTGTACCAAAGGTATCTACCATAACAGATGTGGGATGTGCCACACCGATTGCGTAGGAGAGCTGTATCTCACACTTATCCGCAATTCCGGCAGCAACAATATTTTTTGCAACATATCTCGCAGCGTAAGCAGCGGAACGATCAACTTTTGTACTGTCCTTTCCAGAAAATGCCCCACCGCCATGACGCGCATATCCACCATAAGTATCCACAATAATCTTCCGTCCGGTAAGTCCGCTGTCACCATTAGGTCCGCCTATGACAAAGCGTCCCGTCGGGTTGATAAAAAACTTTGTATTCTCATCTACAAGCTCACCGGGAAGTACCGTATCAAAGACATATTTTTTTATATCCTGATGTATCTGTTCCTGCGTCACATCAGCATCATGCTGTGTTGACAGAACTACGGCATTCAGGTGTACCGGCTTACCATTCTCATCGTATTCCACTGTAACCTGTGTCTTTCCGTCAGGTCTTAAATACGGTAATGTACCGTTCTTTCTAACCTCTGTGAGCTTTCTTGACAACTTATGGGCAAGTGCTATCGGATATGGCATATATTCCTCTGTCTCATTGGTCGCATAGCCAAACATCATGCCCTGATCTCCTGCGCCTATCGCCTCAATCTGCTCCTCTGTCATGGCGTTATCCCTGGCCTCCAGTGCCTTGTCCACACCCATTGCGATATCTGCCGACTGCTCATCAAGGGCAATCATCACACCACAGGTATTGCCGTCAAATCCTTTCTCAGAAGCATCATATCCTATATCAAGAATGGTATCTCTTACAATCTTCTGATAATTCACCAATGCCTTCGAAGAAATTTCTCCCATCACCAGCACAAGACCGGTAGTAACGGCCGTCTCGCACGCTACTCTGCTCATAGGATCCTGTCTGATCAGCTCATCAAGTATTGCATCCGAAATCTGGTCACATATCTTATCAGGATGTCCTTCGGTAACTGATTCTGAAGTAAATAATAATTTTTCCATTTGTCCCTCTTTCCGCACTGTTTTATCATTACAATCTTTGTAACAGTTCCACCGGACATCATTAACAAAATGCCTTCCGGTTCATGGAATTTTTCTGTTACCAATCTTTTATATCGGACAGTTAACAGCGCTAATCCTCACGGCTCCCGGCAACTTTTACAACATAAAATCCTTCGTCCGCTCTTACTTTGTCCGTATAACAAATAAAAAGTCCACATCAAGTGGACTTAAACATACCGTTAAACTTCCACTTATTGTTCGATTTCTCGCTCAGGTTAGCACCTTCCACTACGGGGGGGGTTGCCGGGTTTCACAGATCCTTGTATCTCCACCACTCTTAATAAGAGAATTATCAATATGAACTTTTCAAATTTCATAAAGATACGATAGCAAAAAAATGTTCATATGTCAACCGGAATTATTAAAAAGTTACGAACGCTCCAATATATCCGCAATTCTCTTACAAGCCGTTCCATCCCCATAAGGATTTGAGGCATGGCTCATCTTATGATATTCTTCCTCATCCTCAAGCAATCTCTTAAATTCTGTGTATATGGTTTCCTCATCTGTTCCAACCAGTTTTAAAGTTCCTGCCGCTATGCCCTCCGGACGTTCTGTTGTGTCCCTCATGACAAGCACTGGTTTTCCAAGCGAAGGTGCCTCTTCCTGAATCCCTCCGCTGTCTGTGAGTATCATAAAGCATCTGGACATAAAATTATGAAAATCTATCACCTCTAACGGCTCTATAATGTGTATTCTGTCTTCACTTCCCAGAATCCTGTCTGCCGTCTCTCTTACCACCGGATTCATATGAATAGGATATATCGCTTTCACATCAGGATGCTCTTCAATAATTCTCAAAATCGCGCGAAACATATGCTGCATCGGCTCCCCCAGATTTTCTCTTCTGTGAGCGGTAATCATAATGAGTCTGCTTCCCTCCGCCCACTCAAGCTCCGGATGAGTATACTCCTTCCTCACCGTTGTCTGCAAGGCATCAATTGCTGTATTTCCGGTAACATAAATATCCTCCGGATTTTTTCCCTCCCTTAAAAGCGAGTCTTTAGAATGCTCTGTAGGCGCAAAATGGTATTTTGCAATAATTCCCACCGCCTGTCTGTTAAATTCCTCCGGATACGGTGAATAAATGTTGTAAGTTCTAAGTCCTGCCTCCACATGTCCCACCGGTATCCTCATATAAAAGCACGCAAGTCCCACTGTAAATGTGGTAGAGGTGTCACCATGCACCAACACCACATCCGGTTTCACTTCCTCAAGGATTGTCTTCACACTCTCAAGAATATTGATTGTCACATCAAAAAGCGACTGCCTGTCCTTCATAATATTCATATCATAATCAGGTATCACTTCAAAAGCGTCTAACACCTGATGCAGCATCTCCCTGTGCTGTCCCGAAACGCACACAATTGTCTCAATATGCTCTCTTGTCCTCAGCTCTTTCACAAGGGGACACATTTTAATCGCTTCCGGTCTTGTTCCAAAGACCACCATAATCTTTTTCTTTACAAAATTATCCATCCTTTACCTCATCTCCTAATCCTTCCTGTTGTGATATTGTCTTTCTTTTGATGATTTTTCTCACTCACACATTCTCTTCATTTCTCCGCCAAAGGAGCTTCCAACCACAAGTCCTGCCAGATTTATCATAAAACTGTCCACCTTATATTCCTCCACAAGCTCTAATACCTTCTGTTTTCCTCCATTGAACACACGGGGATCAATCATAATAATCTTGTCAAATTGTTTTGCAATCCACGGCACCAGCGCATTTCCATAGGAATCATTTACCATCATTAAGACACCGCCCCCCTTGTTGCCGCCTTCTACCACTACATACTGATAAGATCTCTCCACAAAGGTATAATATCCTGCTCTTGACGAATCCACCAAAAGTTCATGAATCCCCTCTGTGATATCTGCTCCCTCGACACCATAAGCATCCTCATATACATCTGTTCCGTAATCGTAATAGGAATAAGTATCCGGCGGTATATCACCAATCTCATTATCATGCATTACCGCAAGATACCCCAAAAATTCTCCCGTGATAATCTCCTCAAAAGACTCCGGATTCACTAAATTCTTGCCAAATTCCGCAAGCAGTGCATTAGCCCCAAAGGAAGCGCCGAAATGTGTCCAGTGATGGTCTGTCCTGAAATATATCTTATTGATACCATAGGTATCACATGCCATGTCAACAGGGGAATACGCATCTATCTTTTTTACCTCATCAGAAACCGCAGAATAAATAATGGAGATTAAATCTGCCTGACTGTCTGTATACTGCTTACAATAGTCCGTCTCAAATTCTATTCTCGTAGGACTGAGCATCATATATTTATTCACGCCTTGTGGCATCATATGATAAAGTTCGTTGCTATATTTAATAATATCCCTGACATAATCCTCATTCGATATACACAAGGCAATAATCCTGTCACTTAAGATCAATGCGTCCGACCCTATGTCCTTGCGGTCGCTGTCTGCAATGGTAATCTGCATCTCCTGCTCTTTTTTCATCATACCTTCAAATTTTGTCGCTGTTTTTATCATGCCATCCCGGTTCATAACATGGTCATTTAAAAATGAATTCAACTGTGAGGTAAATCCACCATTAAACCAGTTCCTGACAGACAGCTGTGGCGCCTTCGACAAAGTTCTGTTCTCTTTCTCTGATACTGTCTTTTTATCCGTAAAAGCATACAATGTCATTACTGATACAATGATCATCGCCATCATCACCAATCCAAAGCTGAATTTAAGCTGAAAAGGATTATGATAGTTTTTACTTTGATTTTGATTCTCCATGTTAACAGACCTCCTGTTATGATATCCTTTTTCCGTCAACGGAACATTCACAAAATATCTTCAATCATCACCAGTTCTAAAATCTGAAATATAGGAATGGATTATATGTCTGATTGATAATCAATATGAAGCACAGAATATATAGAACACAGAATCCCAGACTTCTGGCAATATTTCCAAGGAAGGTATCCTGCTTAAAAATCCTTTTCCCTATATTCGCCGGCAGCGGTGTACATGCAATTACCATAAACGGCATTGACCACACATACTTATAGACAATCGTTTTCTCTGCCAGTGACATACTGATTGTACTTCCAATTCCTAAAAGTGTCCTGAGAGCAACTAAAAGCTGATGGATATCTGTAAAGTAAAACAGGGACATACTATAGGTGATAATGATCATAACCAGAAGATTTCCTGTAACAGGTATTTTCGATACATCAATCCCTGCCTTCTTCTTAAGATTTCTCTCAAGCACCAGCATACCTGCAAAGAATAACCCCCACATGACAAAGTTCCAGCTTGCACCATGCCACAATCCGGTAAGCATCCATACTGCCAGTGTGTTAAAATACTGATGCTTTCTGTTGCCCCCAAGAGGGATGTATACATAATCTTTAAAAAATGAACCCAGCGATATATGCCATCTTCTCCAAAAATCGGCAATGCTGTTCGCCATGTACGGATAGTTGAAATTCTCCTTGTAGTCAAAACCGAATACCTTTCCCAGTCCAATTGCCATATCTGAATATCCTGAAAAGTCAAAGTACAGCTGCAGGGTAAACATAATAATCCCCACCCATATCGCTTTGGTGGATATTCCGTCAAAATTATTGGTGAGAAGGGAAGTTGCAATATTTCCTGCATAATTGGCAAATACTACCTTTTTGCCAAGTCCAATGGAAAACCGGAACATTCCATTGACAAATCCCTGCATATTCTCATCCCTATTTTGAATCTGCCTGTCAATGTCAGAATACCGGACAATCGGTCCTGCAATCAGCTGCGGAAACATAGCGATATATAACAAGAGATTGGCATAGCTCTCCTGTACATTGGCATCTTTTCTATACACATCCACCACATAGGTGAGTGCCTGAAACGTAAAAAATGAAATACCAATGGGCATTCTGATATGCAATAACGGCAGATGCGCTCCTGTGATACTATTCATCGAGCTGACAAAAAAGTCAAAATATTTTACCACAAACAGAACGGACAGATTAACAGCAACTATCACTGCCAAAAACTTTTTCCGTCCTGCGTTATCACTCATGACACTGACTTTCTTTGCAAAAACAAAATCCACGTAGGTAAGGAGCAGTATTGCTACAATCCAAAGTGGTTCACCCCATGCATAAAACACAAGGGATACAAGCAGTAATATTAAATTTCTGGTTTTTCTCTCTTTTGCAAGGAAATATAGTATCAAAGATACCGGTAAAAATATTCCCATGAAAATGACACTTGAAAATACCATTCGTACCCTCTTTTCTCCTACCTGTCAGCAGTTCTTTTTTATTCGTCAAAACTATGAGCCTCTCGAAGCTCATCCCAAAAGGGAATCCTTCTTTTTTAAAAGCATCGCCCTAAAATCCTTTGCCGTGAAACCAATACATCCCTGAAATGCATTATTTTCATATTCCGGCAAAATATCCACATCCCTGATTTCTATATTTTTCAGCGACAGACAATTTCTAAACGCAGCCTGCTCTATTTTTTTTAAACGGATAAAGCTTAGCTTTTCAAGTGCGACACATTCCGAAAAGGCATATTCTTCAATAACACTTAAGTTACTGTTTTCACCTATTACCACATTTTTTAACTTATCGCAACTGTAAAAAGCATAGCCGCCGATTTTCTCAACCGAATCCGGTATATAGATTGTCTCCAATGCATCACAGTCATAAAACATCGCTGTTCTGATTTCTGTCGCCCCATCCGGTATGATGATACTCTTTAATTTGTCATTGTCCCGGAAAGCATAGTAATCAATTGCCTCAAATTCCTCCAAATCATCAAATTTGATACAGTGGTCGCCAAAAAAATGGCACTCCATATAATCAAAATTATGTCTCTGCTTCACAGCAATCGTCTTTGTCTGATGAAGGTCTACCTTTGCCCCCTTTAAGACCTCCTCGTCAAAATCGTCTTTCGCTACGGACCTCGCA
This sequence comes from uncultured Lachnospiraceae bacterium, assembly GCA_902767015.1. GTDB lineage: Bacteria > Bacillota > Clostridia > Lachnospirales > Lachnospiraceae > Bovifimicola. The sequence continues at coordinate 16,807 of CACXFV010000109.1, forward strand.
CTCTTTTCTGCACTGAGATATCCATATACCTTGCACCCCTCTGTTATCACCAGATTTCCTACGGCGACTGCCGATTTATCTCTGCCCACCTTACCGATGATAACATCCGGTCCAATATATATATCTGCACCGGCAAATACATTGCCTAACACTCTCACACCTTTTTCGAGTATCACTACCTCATCCGCGAAGATATTGCCTGTCACGACGGCATTGGCTCTCACATGAATGCTCTGATCTGATTTTAAATCTCCGTATACAACAGCGGCTGACCTTACCAACAGATTATGCTTTGTAATGACCGTACTCTTACATTCAGACTCCGCATCAATTTCTCTGATATCCCGCTCAATCCTCATGTATACCGGTGCCTCTTTATTGATAACCGTATCAAACGGGGTGACATCTATGACCTGCACATAGGTTCTGACTTCAATCACAGGCGCATATGCCCTCTTAAAGGTGCAGCCCGGCTCAATGACCACCCTGTTTGCCGAAGTAAGATTCGCATTAATTTTCGACTTTTTTTTGAGAACAGCCAGTTGCACAGCATCCGCCCATCTTGCTACACTGCTGTTTTCGCCTATTACCACTGTTTTATCACCGGCGACTGCCCTGAGATTTGTTTTTTCTGCAAATTCTATATTCTCCTTCGCATAAATCTCTTTGTTGAAATTCACACCGTTTTTATGCAAGATAACCGGCTCCACAACATAGCACACCTTATCCACATTGTAGCCGATATTTCTCTTTCCATCCCACACAATGAGCTTCTCCTTCTTTGAGAGTTGAATTTCTTCTGTCTCTCTGGAAGTGGTATCTCTGGATACATTTTCCATCGCCTTAGTAAGCATCGATTTAAACGATAGGACAAAATATCTGGGTGTCTTCACATTGTCATTTCTTACCATCAATGAATATTCAATATCATCACGTATCTGTACATATCTGCTTAAGGTAAATGGAAAAAGAAAAATTGCTAAAAAAATCAAAATACATATCATTAATGTAATCAAGTCTGCACCCCCTCTGTTTCCTGATTGTTGTCCTTTGCACGCTTTGTCTTTGCCCATTTGACATTACGCTTGGTAACTCTGTCTACCACGGCATCAATAAAACCAAGAGAGATGTACCACATATAAAAGTAAAAGCTAAAGCACAGCTGTGGCAGTGCCATGATTTCATCATCCATCCCATCCAAAAAGATACCGGCACCTATCTCAAAAAACGGCGCAAAATTCCCCCATGTGTTGTAAACACCCAGAAATATAATTGCCCCCCACCCTGCAAATATGTTCATCTCCCCTAAAAAGAACAGCAAGAGACAGTCTATCTGTGCTAATCCCAACACAAAAGGAACCGCATAGACAAACAATAACAGCATACCGTCTAACTTACTCCAGCCCTTAATGTGTCTCGAAGACAAAAATTTAAAGAAATATTTAAACAATACTTCATTGTGACCGCGTGCCCACCGCCTAATCTGCTTTCCTCGCACCTGCCACGATTCCGGTGATTCCTCATAACACTCGGCACTATTATCATAGACTACCATCCAACCCTGTGAGTAAAGTCTGTAAGTGAGCTCTGTATCTTCTGCCAGCACCTTAGTATCAAAACCACCGGTTGCCAGCATAATGCTTTTTCTAAAACCTCCCACGGTTCCTCCGTATTGCGGGAGAAGCTTTAGGTTATAACGCGCCTGCTGGTCTACCTGATAGCCTCCTGACCTCTCAAGATTCAACAGAACTGTCAACATATTCTTTCTGGCATTAATCGGAATAACTCTCCCCATAACAGCCCCAACCTTTGGGTCCCTAAAGGCAGATGCCAGCTTTTTTATTACATTCTTGGAAGGTCTGTAATCGGCATCAAATACAATGATTACCTCGCCTCTGGCAATCTTTAACGCATCATTCAGTCCAACCGGCTTACCTCTCTCTCCCTCCCCTGTTCTGTGCAAGACTTTAATCATAGGATTCTGCTCGTGATGGGCATCCAATATCTCCGGCGTGGCGTCCTCGGAATGGTCATCAATGGCAATAATTTCCAGTTTATCCATATCATAGTCGCATTTCAGCAGCGAATTAATCACATTATCAAGAACCGCCTCCTCATTATGCATTGGTATCATAACTGTCACCCTCGGCAAATCAGTATCATAGATATCTCTGTAAGAAACTCTCTGCTTTGCAAACAAACGGTTGAAGGTAAAGATAAAATGTCTGATGGCATATACCACCATCACTATGATGGTAAAAATAAAGTAGCCCTGCAGTACTTTTACGACCATTTCCACATACCTCCTCCGTTTTTGTTATTGTATTTTCTACTTGCCTGCCTGATAAATATCGCAAAAACCCCCACCATTACCATGAAGTCAAATAACACGCCAAAGGTAAAATAAAGAGATGCCATAAACAGGTAGGAGCACTTTGCCAATATAATCATGTATAAAATATATCTCACAATTCCAAAGATAAAGAGGGTGATAATCAGCGCAATAAAGGATAGCAGCCGGTATACTACCATTTTAGTAATCAGGGATGTGCTAATCCAATACACAATCATAATCATCAGCCACACCACAATCTGCTGTTTCATATATAAGACCGAATAAGAGTCTATATTATATGGGAATTTATATCCGAACACCAAAAAATACGCACTGGAGCACGCATGTATATATAAACCTATCGTGATAAAAATCATCAATGGCTTGCGATTATTCTGCTGAAGGGAAAATACAATGATTAAAAACAGACTGATGAGCAGACTAAAAAAAGACAGTGTAAAGGACGGATGCTTTCCCGCCATATCGACATAAGATACTCCACCAAAATATTTAAAATATCCGGTATCGAGAATGGATGTTGTGTTGCCAGTAATCTTATGAATCATGTCAGCAGAAAAATCCGCTACGAAATAAGAGATTCTGCTATAACTGCGCAGATACAGCCAGACTACAGGAATTAAGATAAACACAAACTGAATGATGTACCAAAACGCACTGACATCCAAATGCCTGTAATCTCTTGAATAATATATGACATTTTTCTTCTCTTTTGAATTACCTTTTATATTACTCATAAAAAATATTCCCTTTTCCCGGATCAGATGCTGACAACTCTCATCAAAAAAAGATTGCAGCCATCATCAAAAACGCCGCCAATAACTGTTCTGCTGTTACTGACGGCGTTGACTTCATAAAATCATTGTCTATCAATCACGCAACTATCTTATGCATTCGTAATATAATTAGCTGCTGACTGTACATTATATGCTGCATTCGATGTATAACCATTCGCCGCATTCGCCTGTGTTGTCATATAATAATCTACCAAAGAGGCATTCGTTGCAACAGAACTGCCGTAATTCTTGAATGCTTTCTGTACATCAGACATATCCGCACTCTTGAACTTCTCCGCATCGAAAGTAAGGGTACCGTTCTTGTTGACATTGATACCAATCTTGCTAAGCGCATCAGCGTTGTTCTTGGTCGTATTACTGATATAGGACAAGTTAGAGGATACACCTGAATTAGTACTCAGCTTACCTGCATTAAACATGTCGTTGTAACTCTTGACAAAATCCTTCGCCGTGTCGGCAATCTTATCAATATCATACTGATCTGTTGTCTTTCCGTCAGTATCCTTAACCTTTGCATATAAATCACCGGAAGCGAGGGACTTCGCTGCTGTCTTAAGTGCAGAGGCACCTGAGCTTGTATTTGCCCTGGTGGAAACGCCGTCTGTTGACTTAGCCTCACTGCCTGCGCTTGTTCCGTAGAAGCCTGCTCCTGTAATACGGTTGGAAATTGTGGAACCATAACTTAACTTATTATCTGACGAGAACAGATTCTGCACCTTAGAAATATCTGCGGAAGCGAGCTTCTTCTCGTCTAATGTAATGGTGCCGTTATTGTTCACAGTGATTCCTATCTCAGCAAGGGCATCCTTGTTCTCTGAGGTGCTGCGCATCATAGATGCCACATTAGAAGTAACGGCTGTGTTCGTAGATTTCTTCGCATTGGTCACTACATTATTATAATCTGACGCAAAATCCTTCACTGCAGCCAAAACCTTAGACTTCGCTGTAGCACCGCCTGTTGTATCTTCATAGTTACTTGTCTTCTGAAGAGCTGAAATAGAATTCTTGATATCAGAAACACCCTTCGTCAATGCAGAATTAGCCTCTGCTACCTCCTTCGATACAACCGGGTTCTGTCTCTCCTTAATGAGCTTCTCTGTGACATTGCTGGAAGTACCTGTACTTCCACTCTTTGTATTTGAATCATTTCCTAAATTATAATAAGACTTCAATAAATGCTTATAACTTCCATTACGAATGGCACTATAATCCGAAAACAAATTAGACATACTCCCAAAACCGCTCGTGCTGTTGCTTGAGCCGAAAAAACTACTCCAATTAGTCGCCATAATAATCACTCCTTTGAAACGAAATTATACTACGTCCGTGTGTTCATGTTGTTTTTACTCTAATTATACCCTTGTATAAATGGGATGTCAAGGCAAAAAATTCCTTTATATAGTGACAGATTTTATTTTTTCTGTGAGTTTATTCTTGACTATCTCCCTGCATAATGTTATATAATAATGTTGGCTACAACAGAAAAATCATCGGAGGTCTCATTTATGGAAGAAAAAAATTTAGCAACTATACCTGTTGGTCCACTTGGCATTATTGCACTAAATAGCTGCGAAGAGATGGGAAAGAAAGTTGACAAATATATCGCAGACTGGAGAAATGACAGAGAAAATGAGCATAAGCATACCATTGCTTTTGCCGGCTATCAGAAGGATTCTTATCTGATTAATACAAAGATTTCAAGATTCGGTTCCGGAGAAGCTAAGGGAACGATTAATGAATCTGTAAGGGGTAAAGACTTATATATCATGCTTGATGTCACAAATTACAGCATTGAATATACCTTAGGCGGTTTTACCAACCACATGTCACCTGATGACCATTATCAGGACTTGAAGCGTATTATTGCAGCCGTTGCCGGTAAAGGCAGAAGAATTACGGTTATTATGCCTTTCCTGTATGAAAGCAGACAGCATAAACGTACAGGCAGAGAATCTCTTGACTGTGCTCTGGCACTGCAGGAACTCACGGATATGGGTGTTGAGAACATCATTACTTTCGATGCACACGATCCTCGTGTACAGAATGCGATTCCACTCAAAGGCTTTGAGACGGTTCAGCCTGCTTACCAGTTCGTAAAAGGGTTACTCAGAAATGTGGATGACCTGCAGATTGATGCTGACCACCTTATGATGATCAGTCCCGACGAAGGCGGTATGGGACGAGCAATCTATCTTGCCAATGTCTTGGGAATTGATATGGGTATGTTCTACAAACGTCGTGACTACAGCAAGGTAGTCAATGGCCGAAACCCAATTGTTGCCCATGAATTTTTAGGAGCAAGTGTAGAAGGCAAAGATGTATTTATCATTGATGACATGATTTCTTCCGGTGAATCCATGATAGATGTCGCTACACAGCTTAAAAAGAGAAAGGCACGCCGCGTATTCATGGCTGCTACTTTTGGTCTTTTTACCAACGGCTTTGATAAATTTGACAAGGCATATGAAGAAGGCTTATTTGATAAGGTTCTGACCACTAATCTTACCTATCAGACACCTGAGCTTTTGTCCAAGCCATACTATATCAGCTGTGATATGAGTAAATATATCGCTCTGATTATTGATACACTTAACCACGATGCTTCTATCAGCAGCCTGTTAGATCCGGTTACCCGTATCCAGAAATGCCTCGGCAAATATCGTAATGGCGAAAAAATATAAATCCTTATCCAACGGACTATTGAATTGCATAAAAAGCTTCAGAATCCTTTTCTCAGATCCTGAAGCTTTTTTACTATATTTATCGGGTATCCTTTTCCACTATGTTTACCTGCTATTCTTTCTTTCCCGCTATGGTTACCTGCTATTCTTTTCCACTGTGTTTACCGCTATGTTTGTCTTTCCGTTGTTTTCTCCTTAATTTTCTGTACAAAAAAGTGGTCAAAACCATTCCTGACAAAACAAATGCAGTCACTCCTCCTATTTTCAATGCATCATAACGGTTGTTTTGCGCCTCTGCATATCCTGTACCTTCCACCAATGTCACTTTATCTGTATTTTCTGTGATTTCTGCACTTTCTGCGGTTTCTTTTGTTTCTTTGGTTCCTTCACTTTCTGTCATATATTCCGTTTCTTCCAAAGCTTGATTGATTCCTTGGATGCTTAAAACCTGTGAATCTGTATAGAGATTATAATTATTATAAACCCTTACCACAAAATCAGCATTTTTCCTCTCTATATTACTGATAATAATCTCCTCTCTGCCGTCATGGTCCATATCCCGCCACTCAAATAAGTCTGAGTATTCTTCCCCTCCATTAAATGAATAGGCATAATATCCAATCTCCGTGTCATGGTCAGCCCCCTCAATAGTAAGCTTAATCTGACCATTCCCCTGCACTGGCTCAGACAGGACGACTTCACATAGGTCCGGTGGTGTTGTGTCCTGAAATACTCTCTGTGCAGGCTGGTTCACGGAAATAGTTTCATAACCCGTGTAATCAGCACCATTCACGCTGCTATGAAGTCCCAGATATTTTGCCACGGCAGTGGCATCTGCCTTTCCGAATTCTTCATAATCACTTTCGCTGTCAAAATATCGCAGGTCATTTTCATTGTCCACATGGCAATGTTCAATAATGATGGCAGTAATGTCCCGGTGCTCGCTCTCACGTATAATGCCATAATACTCATCATTACCATCACCAACCCGCGTCTTGATTCCGCGAATATGCAGTCCTTTTTCACGAAATCCGTCAATCAGGATATCTGCCATTCCGTAGCCCTGCGCATAATATTTACCAATACTGGGTATCCACACTTCACTGCCATAAAAAATATGTTCCTCTGAAGCATTATAATGAATACTGATAAGATAATCCGCATTGACACTTTTGGCAAATTCAGCCCTTTCCCCCAATGTCATATGCTGCATTGCACTGTCATGTGTCAGATAGACCTTCACACCGTCATATTGTGACAATTCATCATACATAGCCCTTGCAGTAGCCATATTGATAAATCGCTCTGTCACACCATTATATGCCGCGCCGTCATCTGTGCCCCCTTCTGTTCCTCCGTGACCCGGATCAATTACTACCACCGGCTCCTGTTCCCACGCAACCGCTCTGCCATTATAAATATTCATTTCCATCTCCATTTCTAAGCAATCCACTATAAATCCCTGCATTAAGTAGTGCAGCCTCCTCTTTATGATGAGTGACCATAATGATCATTTTACCTGCACAAAACTCATCAAGGTATTCCGCCACCAGCTTTTTTGTGTCGCTATCCAGACCGTTAAACGCCTCATCAAGAAGTAAAAGCTCCGGCTCACTCATTACTGCCCTTACAATCTCCACACGTCTTTTCATACCGCCGCTCAGCTCATTGACCATTTTTTCTCCCAAGCCCGAAAGACCTACTTTTGTCAAATGCAGTGCCGCCTTTTTCTCATCAAAAGCACCACCGGCTGTCTGTGCTGCACTGCCACAGGCAAAGTAGATATTCGTATAAATATCTGTATCCTCTATCAGCCTGCTCTCCTGAAAAACAGCTGCCATTTTCAAACTTCTGTCAATATCTGTTTCTCCACTGTCTTGTCTGATAAGCCCCATAATCATTTTTAGCAGTGTCGTCTTTCCCGCCCCCGACTCACCCATGATGCAAAGTCTGTCACCCTGCTTCATTTCAAAGGACACATCTGCCAGCACCCTATGCCTCGAATAATTTTTTCCGACATTTTTCAACACAATCCGGTGTTCTGATGTTTCCCCCTGTCGTTCCTTATCCTGCTGTATATCAGAGGACAAACTGTTTTTCCGTCTTCTTTTTCTTCCCTGTTGTATATCAAGTCGTTTGACATGCAGCATCCTCTCACATACCCTGTTTAATATATATATGCAGATACCCTCAATCATCATGCTTAAGAGCACAATAACAATGGTCCATGCAAAAAGCTCCTCCGTCATCAAATACAGCTTTGCTTCATACAACTGCCCACCTATGGAATGAATCGGTCTGCCTATTACCTCTGCCGCAATTCCGGCTTTGAAACAAAATCCCAGACCTATCCTGCACGCTGCCGTGAATGCCGGAAAAACAGCCGGAATATATAAAAATCTGATTTTCCGAAAAACCGATACTCTAAAGACCTTTGCCAACTCAAGCATTTCCGTCTTCACACTTTCTAATCCCCCGAGCACGTTAATATAGATTACCGGCAGGACTATGACAAAAGCCACAAGCTCAGACAGACGCACAGAATCAACCCACAAAAGTGCCAGTATGGTAAAGGAGGCCACCGGCACTGCCTTAATCAATCTCATGACGGGCGCAAGCAATACTTTTATCATTACAAAGAAATAAGATAAGGCTGCAAGACTGCAGCCTGATACCACTGCCAGCAGAAACCCTTTCATAATCCGGACAAAGGAGACTTTTACCGTATCAAAAAAAAGCCTGCTGCTGACAATCTTTATTAATGTGTGAAATGTTTCCTCCGGTTTCGGCAAAAATATGGACTTATCTATCTTTTCTGCCATCAAAAACCATATAAAAACCCAAAAAAATACCGTCCCCACCGTCACTAGAAATTGTTTCAGATATTTTTTCAGTTTTTCCATACAAATCTCCATCCTAAATCATTTATCACCAAAGTGGGCCCCGCCTGCCATCACTACGATTTGTGACACTTGCTCACAAGGTATATTTTATGGCTGTGCTGCTTTCCGATAGAAAAAATGCTCATCCGGTACCACACCGCCTACTGACTGCGGATTTGCCTCATATAACACCTGAAGATAAGCCTCTACTGCCTTTTTCATTTCCTCACCTGAAATGAAAGTAATATTACAATTCGGTATGGCTGATTTTGCCACCGCTGCCTTGATAATATCATGTTTCTCCACCAACTGTGCTGCCTGCTCCACATTATCATTGACATATTTGACGGATGCCTGATAGTCCTTTAGAAATTCATCATAAGCCTTCTTATTTTCATTAATCACTTCATTCCTCGCAATCACGACTCCTGTAATTAACGGCTCATCTGATACTTTATTCCACTCCTCTGTCATATCCAGACATATCTTCATATTCTCATTCTGCATAAGCACCGTCGATACATATGGCTGTGGCAGCATGGCTATCCCGTCCTCTGCTTCACTCATAACAGCTGCCGCCTCTGCTGCCTCTGCTTTATATTCTATCTTCACATCCTCCCCCGGTGTTAGTCCATTCTGCGTGAGAATGTAATTCAGCGTGTATTCCGGAGTAGTTCCCTGACCGGTGGTATATATGGTTTTTCCTTTTAAATCTTTGACGGACTGTATCTCATCAGAAGAAGAAATCATATATAATACACCCAGTGTGTTAATCGCTGATACCGATATATCTCCATCAGTCTTACTGTACAGCACCGATGCCAGATTGCACGGAACAGCCGCTATGTCAATGGTTCCTTTGGCAATCCCGGCGGTAATCTCATCCGCCGCACCATAGGCTGTGACATTATATTTGTTAATTGTCTCTCCGTTATCACTATCCTCCCATGCCTTGATAAAACCAATCGCTGTTGGTCCTTTGAGAACAGCTACCTGGTACTCTCTCGCATCTTCTTTAGAAAATTCTTGTTCCCAGGCTCCACCCGTTACATTCTCAGGGTTCTGTACCGTGTCTTCGGCATTCTGTGTCATATTTTCAGCATCCTGTGTTATATTTTCAGCATCCCGCTTCGCATTATCAAATTCACCGGCCTTCTTGTCTCCACATGCCACGGCTGTGAACATGACTACTGCCAATACTGATAAAATACTGATGATTCTTTTTAATTTACTCATAATATACACCTTTCTCTACTGTTGTCTGTTACTATTCACATTCCTCCACCTTCACTTCATGCTCCCATTTCAGCTAAAAAGCAGATGAAACTCTATTGCAGCTACGCAACCGGGCATTCAGTCCGGTGGCGGTTCACTCCAAAATTATACAACTTACAGTTTTTTTTTGCAATACTTACTTAGATGTGCTATAATTAACCTATAGTAGCAGTTTTATTGTTAGCAACGCCACTGCAGGAATACGAGCAACATATCCGGACTGTTATGATTGTCAGACAGTTACTTTCAGAAAAGAGGTGTTTCATATGTTATGGTCCAATTACAACAATCTATCAGATATGTATAACATACTTAGTCATTTTTTTGAAGACAATATGAAGATGCATACTCGTGTGTATGAAATTATTAATCTATCCTACGACGAATACATAGCCCTAACAGACCGATGTATGTCATCTGACCCTGTTGAAACGATTCAGCACTTTAGTCTGTGTCTCTTTGTAGCGTGGGTTACAGCATACAGATTGAATACATCTGATGAATACTACAGGAGAATAAAGGAATTTATCTCACGCATGCCCCAGCACCACGCAAGACTCGCTCTTGATGCCATTAACAATGCGTGCAGTGACTTTCAGATTGATACTTTTGGCAAGACCATGAAATCTATCAAAGATTTAAAAAGATTAGCAAAGATACATGCCGGATATGCCGAACCGGAATGATAGCATATACTACTACCGCTATTTCATATGCAACATTTTATCAACGAAAAAGCCGACAGACGGTTAATGATTCTATCTCATTTCACCGCCATCGGCTTTATTATTTCACATTGTTCTGAATTAATTCTTCATTCCCGCTTTTCTATTCTGCCTCTGCTGTTGTCGTCTGCTCCTCTGCCTGTGTATCCGCCTCTGTCTCTATCTCTGAATCCGGTACCACATTAATGATATCTGCAATCCTATAATAAACCTTGCCGCAAATCATATCATCTACTGTTGTCTGTTTTGGATAATCTGCCTGGAAATTATTAATACTGGTATACTGACCACCGCTGGAATCAACCATTGCCTGAACAACACGGTCGTACTCTTCTTCTGTAATCGCGATATTCTCCTGCTTTGAGATAGCAAACATTACCGCATACGAATTATAGATATCTGTAATATACTCATCAAACTCTGCCTCTGTCGAAAAACTGAAATATGTCGGCAGTAATTCCTCCAGCGTCATTCCACTGGTCGTTGCATATTCAATATACGGCTGCTTCTGCTCTGCGATAAATTCCTGCAGTGCCTCCTCATTTGCCTCAATCTCTGACTGATCCTTTATATCCTGAAACATATCCGAAACCACATTAAATACCTTAATGCCATGCCTTACCTCGTCATAATATTCCTTTGCCGATGCATAACCTCTGCAGGATGAAAAATACTGGTACATCAGGTATATCACTGCAGATTGATTATCTTCCACAAACTTGTCAGTCACTTCATTGATATAATTAACTGTCACCTTGAATACTACATCTTTTCCTGCATAATCAGGGTTCGGTGTATACTCATCCGGAAACTTAAGATTCAGATCAACCGTCTCCCCTGTCTTCACACCTATCAGTCCATCCTCAAATCCCTCAATAAAAGAACCTGTACCAATACCTAAATTAAACCCTTGTGCAGAGCCTCCTTCAAATTCTGTGCCATCCATCGTTCCCACATAGTCGATATTGACCACATCATACTTAGACACTTCGCCCTGCTTCTGACCGATATTCGTCATATCCACATTAAAATACCCTGATACGAGAAGAAGACAATCTATCCTCTTTACATCCTCCTCACTAACCTCTGCTACCGATTCTCCCACCTTCATAGCCTTATAATCTGGAAGCGTCACCTTCGCTTTATAATCTGTTCCTGTCATAACTGCCTTAGTGTTCTCCTCCGGTGTCTCGACATCGTCAGTGCCTTCTGCATCTGTCTCTGCTCCCACTGTTCCGATATTTTCAGCAGCCGTATTCTTCTTTTTACCACAAGCCGCCATAGAAAATGCCATCACGACACACATTCCCACAGCTATTAATCTCTTTTTCATAACTAACACCGCACACTCCTGTGCTCTCCTTTTTATTTTACTAATACAAACTGTACCAAATACAACAATATTATAATATATAACATATATTTTTCAAAAAATAAAGTCCCCTCAGCCACATTTCACATATTTTTCATCTTTTCTTTACCTGTGAACATCCTACTATTTATTTCTTACTGTAATGTGCATGAGTCCCAATTCCTCAGTAGTAACTGTTGTATCACTGATAATGGTGATATCCCCCTCCTCAATCCTCTTTGACAAAGACTTCCTGACGTCCTTCGTAAAGGCTTCAAAGTAGCTTCCCGCCGTCTGAAAAGCAATGTTATTGTTGCTGGTATCAAAATTAACTGTCGTGCCGCCTTCTACATTCTTCGCCAAAAGGTCTACTATTACATCATTGACAATCGCAGTGATATCATTATTCACGGTGGCCACCACATTTTCAGCCTCCATATTATAGCCGCCACAGAAAATAATCTTATAATTCGTATCCCTGACCGCCTCGACTACTTCTGTACTTAATGTCGCAATAATATCAGTCTCTTTAGAAATCCTGTCCATTACCATTGAGACATTTTCATCGCTATTTCTATGAATTGTCTGAACCAGCACATCACTGATTCCCAAATCTCCTGCGGCATAATCCGCTCCCTGCAGAAAGCCATAACAGAAATGCATTGACTTCAAACTGTTATCCTCACAGACAAACGTCAACTTCCGATAACCACTGCACACTGAGGCATACCCGGCAAAAAAACCCGCCTCCGCTTCATCATACTGCACTGAAAGAACATTATTATTCACCACCGTGTCACTGCCGTCAGCATTACGCGGAATCCCGTCCACAAGCACCAGCGTTGTATACGGGTACACTTTTTGATAATTATAAACCACTTCTTCAAAGGAAGCATCCGGGAATACCACAATTGTAGCCCCATCCTCAACTGCCGTCTTTAATGTTTCCTCATTAGAGGCGTTATAATCAGACACATTCAGCACCTTATAACTCTTTGAAAATGATGTTGCAGCTTTTTTTACACCCTGCTCTACCAATTCAAAATATAAATTATCTATCGTATCATACTTAATGAGGGCAATCTCATAATCATTTGATATCCGTTTTCCGCGATTCTTTTTCAATATTGTCCTGGAGCTCCATAACATAACCACAATAAATAGCAGTATCACAATCGAGACAATCGTCAACAGCTTATGGAATTTTTTCAGCTTCATTGGTTCACCACCCAAAAATTTAACAATTTTGTAATATATTCTACTATCTTTTTTACAAAATGGCAACTAAAACTTTTTCCCCTGAATAAAGGCAATATTTTCTGTCTATACTCCCATTATAAAAGCGAATAAAATTTCAAAAAAGAAAGGAATATCACAATGAATATCATTTTCAAATCTGACACAAAAAAATACCGGACATTATTTCTCGTTATCGCCATCATCATTGGTCTTACATATTGTCTGATGACGGCAGGACCAAATACTGATATCCAGACAATACAAAGCGGAATCGCAGACAAAATTGTAAGATTCCATGTCATAGCAAACAGTGATTCTGAGGAGGATCAGGCACTTAAGCTAAAAGTAAAAGAGGCAATTGTTGACTATACCAGACCTATTTTGTCACATTCCTCTGGCATCAGTGAGAGTGAGCAGCTCCTCCTGAAAGAAAGTGAAAACATCAAAAATCTCGCACAACAGATTATCTCTGACAATGGATATGACTATCCTGTAACCGTTGAACTTACAGATACGTATTTTCCCACAAAATCCTACGGAAGCTATACCTTTCCTCCCGGCACCTATCGTGCCTTTGAGATAAAAATCGGAGCTGCTAAGGGAAAAAACTGGTGGTGTGTACTATATCCTCCTCTGTGTTTTATTGATATTGCTCATGGTGTTGTAGATGAAAACGCTGACGAACTGCTAAAGGAAACCCTTACCACCGACGAATTTAATGCCGTCTCAGATACAGAAAAGGTGGTGTACCGTTTCAAGTACCTCCGCTTCTTAAACAAATTGTTTGATTAGAAACCGTCACCCCTCCTATATACCGGATACTTCCCTTCTCTGCAACAAAACAAGACAACTCGCACTTTTTCTCTGTTCCTTTTGCCACCAGGAGCAGAGAAAGAAATTTTGTTCCTGCCCTTCTTAAGTTATTCTCAACCATTTTACTGATGTAAATTCCCGGTGCCACTGTGTACGCAGCTGCATTCTCCACAAAACCTTCTGCTCTTTGGGTTGTGACGCAGATGTTTAAATTATCCGATAACTCCTTATCCTCATCAATATAGGAGATGACCTCCCGAAGCAAACCGTCATGATTTAAGATTTCTTTACTCAGAATAATCGTTTCAATGTGTGATAAATCTAATTTTTTATCCAAGTTAGCTGTATATTTTGTCTTTAAATAAGACATTTTATCAGTATTGTATTGTAAGAAGTCGCTTCTGCTGTTTTTTTCACCGACAGACAGATACACAATATATTCCGTATTTTCCGCATCATAATCAATTAACATACTGTCAGCATACTGGCGATGTTCAATCTGTACTCTTGTCTTTGCCGGCGCTAAGATACTCTTAAAGTACTCTGTCTGATGCGCTCCCCAGAGAACGCCTCCCAGGGAACATACCAGAATCCCCAAGGACACAATTCCGGTCACGCGACTTCTTTTTTCCTCTCTATTCCTTCCACTTTTCCCATTATCCCCCTCACGTTGTTTTACCGCATAAAGGGCAAGGCAAAACAGTGATGTACAATGGTCAACAAGGCAAAATACCGCAAGAAACAGGCTGATCATAAAAAAGAGAAGAAAAAATATTCCCTGTTTTTCAAACATCAGGTAGGGAAGCTTCACATTTTTCACAAAACGTAGTGCCGCATCTCCTTGATCACTTACAATATTGGCACTGAGATTTCCCACGATGACAATATAGTAGATGATATTGACCGCTATCACTGTCACAACGGCACCTGCGACTGATTTTTTAATGTTTTTTTCTGTTGACAGCCTGTCTGACATAAACAATACCATTTCAATTGGCGAAAACAGCAAAAATAAAACTGCTCCGCCCCATATAATGCCTCCTGTCTTACCCGACACACCGCCCTCTGCAGCCGGTCGCAAATATGACGCATCAAATCCGCCTATTCCCTGTAAGGCAAGAATGAGCAGTGCCAGAACAATCAGCATAAACATACATTCCGATAACCGCGCTCTTGCCTCTACGCCTCTGCTTACAGAATAGAACATCAGCAAAAACACAGGCACCATTAATACAGGGTAACTGATTTCTGACAAAAGCTCGCTTTTTATCAATCTCAATAACAGGAGCAGAAGCACAATGAGCATCAGCAGATATCTGATACCGAATATCAGATAAATCAATGCATTGATGTATTTGTTAAAATGCTCTTTCGCATACCCGGCGTACTTCCACTTAACCCTGCTGCACAAAAATACGATTAAAGTTCCATAAAGCATTGTGAACAGTGCCCCCCACAACACACACAGACCTCCGTTTTGTCCTCCGTATGCCACACTCACATCTGTTACCAACAGACAACTGACTCCTGCCCAACTCGTTACCAGCAGCTTATAGAGCTGTCCGGCAGAAATCCTCCCATTATCAAAAATCATATGCCAATCTGTTCCCTTCTTAAAATTTATTCTTTACTCTCATCCCTTCGCATGTGTATTATTTTCTCTTAAACAGTAACTTCGTCCGATTATCCTCTCTCGAAAATATAGGTCTTTTTGTGAGAAACCGGTAAGGTGTCCGTAAGATAAAGTCTTTTTTGTCTTCAGAATGGTTGAGCTCCGCTCCCGCTGCCGGTCCCAGATAAGGAAAGCCAAAACTCTTAAGCCCGCTAAGATGTAACATAATCAACAAAATGCCCGCGATATATCCAAATATTCCATAGATTTCTGCCATGATAATAAGAAAGTATTTGATGATACGAAATGACGAAGAAAACTCATTATTGGGGATGGCAAAGGAGCACATTGCCGTGAGTGCTACTATAATGACTATAATGGGACTGGCAAGGGAGGCATCCACTGCCGCAGAGCCTACAATGAGTCCTCCCACGACTCCGATGGCATTTCCCATGGCACCGGGCACTCTCACACCTGCTTCTCTGATTAATTCAAATGAAATTTCCATAATCATCACTTCGATAAACACAGGATAGGGTATGTTTTCCCTGGCCTCTATAAAAACAAGCACCAGATTATTCGGGAGAATTTCCGGATGAAAATTCACAATCGAGATATAAAGTGCCGGCAGTGATATTGCAAAAAAAATTGCCAGATATCTGATACTTCTCAGAAAAGTAGCGATACCCCAGCGCTCGTAATAGTCATCCGCCGTTTTCATAAATGAACCAAAATTAACCGGAAGCACCAACGCTACCGGCGAATTATCCACTAACAGGACAATGTGCCCATCCAATAAAAACTGCGCTGCCCTGTCAGGTCTCACTGTCGTCATATACTGTGGAAAAATCGACCATTTTTCTCCATCCGTAAGCTGCTCTACCACACCACTGTCCATAAAGCCATCTATTTGAAACCCGTCCAATCTTTTCTTTATCTCTGACAAAATTTCTTTTCTGACAATATTGTCCATGTACATAATCGCAATGCCGGTATCGGAATGTATACCTGCCTGCAGCTCCTCAACCTTAAGCATGGCACTCCGTATTCTTTTTCTGACCAGCACCTCGTTTGTCTTATATGAAACCGAAAATCCTTCATTAGAACCCCTGACCACCTGCTCATCTCTTGTCTCTGTTACACCGATTCCCGGGTAGCCTTTTCCCCTGACCTTCAATGCCCTACAGCCCGATAGCCGCTCTCCTCCTCTGCCGTGGAATATACCGCTGTGTGCACTGCTGTCTTCTACTATCAATACCGCATTTCCGCTCAATATCGTTTTCTCAATCTGGGCAAGGTCTGAAAGCTCCTCCACATCAGACATTCCCCATATCACTTTTCTTAATGTGATGTCATTCACAGCCTCCTCCACAAAATATATTTTTGCCCGGCGCTGATTTGGATACTGCAGCAAAATCTCTTTCTGCACAATATCGGCACAATTTTGAAAGATGACATCTAATTGATATCTGTTATCCTCAAATGTTCCATACAAAGACATTACACACCCTCCATACTGACCTTTGAATCAATATTAGGGTGTGTAATTTTCTAATAAATATTCTTAAATTATTTGTAACTATTCAGCACCTGAGATAATTCATAAAATATCAGGCAGAGCGCTTGCTCACTGAATGATATTTTTCTGTATTATTGCGTTATGGCTGCTTTTTCTGCCGTAAGCTTTGCTGATATCGTCTTTTCCTGATTTTCTATGTGTCTTTCGACATACTTCTTTGCTTCCACTACATTTTTCTTTTCAATCGCATTGATAATCAGTGCATGTTCCTCTGCCAAAAGACTACTGTCATCTTTTATGTATTCCAAACGGTACCGGTACATCTGCTCCCGAAGATTATTTAGTATCTGTATCAGCCGTTTATTATCTGTAATCTGATATATCTTATCATGAAATCTGACATCTGCCTCCGCTACCTTCGTCAAATCCTGTTGTGCCAATGTCTCTTTAAATTCCTGATGAAGTGCCTTTAATTCAAGGATGTCTTCCTCCTCCGCCTTCTCACAGGCAAGCTCCACGGCAAGCTGCTCCAAATTCATTCTTACCTCAAGGACATCCCGCAAATCTTTCAGTGTAATCTCTGATACAACAGCTCCTTTTCTCGGTGTCATTACCACAAGACCCTCCAGTTCCAGCTTTCTGATTGCCTCACGTATCGGTGTCCTTGATACCCCCAGCTTGTTCGCCAGAGAAATCTCCATCAGCCTCTCTCCCGGCTCAATCTGACCTTTTAAAATCGCCTCTCGAAGTGTAATAAACACAACGTCGCGAAGCGGCAGATAATTGTCAATAATCATTTTTATATCCTGCATTCATACACCTTCTCTCTTTTCCATCACTGCGTGGTTTTTCTTCCCGCACCCGGCAAAAATACATCTGTCACAAACAACTGCTTTGCGTAATTAAGCTCCTTCAGCTTTTCCTTTGCGATGTATGCCTCCTCAGATGTTTCAAACAATCCAAACACAGTCGGACCACTTCCGCTCATAATGGCATTGATGGCATGATTCTCAAGCATAACCTCTTTAATCTCCTGTATCCTCGGATACTGCTCTATCGTTACTGTCTCCAGGACATTGCCAAGTCTCGATGCAATACCGCCCAAATCCCTATTCTTCAGTGCCTCTATCATTCCATCAATATCCGGATGCTGCTTTACTTCATCCAGCTTAAGATGCTCATACACAAATCTTGTGGAGACACTGATTGGCGGCTTGGCAATCAGAATCGGACATTTTACCATATCCGGCAGCCTCGTGAGTTTCTCACCGATTCCCTCTGACAGCGCTGTTCCCCGCATCAGACAGTACGGAACATCTGCCCCCAACTTAACGCCTCTTTCCATCAGTTCTCTTAAATTAAGTCCAAGGTTAAACAGCTTATTCATTCCAAAGAGTACACTTGCCGCATCTGTGCTGCCTCCTGCCATTCCTCCTGACACTGGAATAAATTTCTTGATATATATATGAACACCTTCCTTGATATCAAATTCCTCTATCAACAGCTTCGCCGCCTTGTAGGCAATATTATTCTCATTGTTGGGAACATAAAAAACATTGGACTCAATCTCAATCTGCCCTGTGGAATTTCTGATAATCTCAATCCCATCATACAGACTGACTGTCTGCATAATCATCCTTACCTCGTGATATCCATCCTCTCGCTTTCGCAGCACATCAAGAGCAAGGTTAATCTTTCCATATGCTTTGAGAAATATTCTGTCATCTAACATATTGCTGTATCCTTTCTAAATTCTTATGCTGTAGGTTACAAATCTTTGTATACATTGTACAATATAAAAACATAATTTACAATATTTCCCTCAAGAAATTACTTACTTTTTCCGATAACAACTATAAGATGTGGAGTTTTGCACATTCATGTCTGAATAAAAATACCAAGGAGGGTTAACTTATGGACATTAATGGAGTTTCAAGTACGAGTACCAGTGCCACCTCATCTGCTTCCGGCACACGCGCTGCAAGCCATGCAGCTAAGACTTCCGCTGATACTTCAGTCAAGAGTACAGGTACGGAGACCGCTGCTGTATATGAAAAGTCTGCCGCTGCTAAGAATGCTGCCGGCAATCCAGAACTGGTTGCGAAGCTGAAAGCGGACACCCAGAACAGACTGACACAAATGCAGAATCTTGTTTCAGAGATGTTTTCTAAACAGGGAAAGGCTTTTTCTACTGCTGATGAAATGTGGAAGAAGTTAGCGAGTGGTGACTTTACCGTAGATGCCAAGACAGCACAGGAGGCAAAGGATGCCATTTCTGATGACGGATACTGGGGCGTGAACCAGACCTCACAGAGAATCTTTGATTTTGCTGTATCATTATCCGGAGGAGATTCTGAGAAAATGGATAAGATGCTGGAGGCATTTAAGAAAGGCTTTAGTCAGGCTACCAAGACATGGGGACGGGATTTACCGGATATTTCAAGTAAGACCTATGATTCCGTACTTCAGAAATTTGAAGACTACAAAAAACAAAATTCAACCACCGTTGAATAGAAAAGGGTGCCCTTGCGGGCACTCTTTTTACTTTAGTCATATCTGTCATATTTTTTTATATCCTGCATAGATTATTATAAGCATATTTAAATGGCAGGCAGTGTCAATGAAGTATAAATCTGTTAATTCTAACGAAAAGACCGGAAAAAATGTTTCTGAGATAACATCAGCATTTATTCTGATGATATGCATGTGTATGACAATATGCGCTATCCTCTGCTCATGCAGTTTTCAGGGTTCTGATACCGATTCGGCTAAATTGCGGGATATGGACTTTGGGATTGTGCCGGAGGAAAATGTGCCGGATGAGCTCAGGGCAATCATTGATGAACGAAAAGAAAAACTCTTTAAAACTACCTTCGAGGATGGAAAAAATCTTTACATCGTAATCGGTTACGGCAAGCAACCCACCGGTGGTTACAGCATAAAAGTCAATGAACTGTATGAAACCAAAAATTCACTGCATATTGAAACCGAGTTTGTCGGTCCATCAAAAAATGAATCTGTGACGCAGGCTGTTTCGTATCCATACATCGTTGTAAAAACCACCTTCATCGATAAGCCGGTGGTATTCTCTTAGAGACCGACCGGAAAACGCGCGTATCAAATAAAAACTGAAAGGGGTAATACTAAGTTGTCACTTATTAAAAAAAATGTTCACATGAATAATATCAGAGGAAAAATTGTCAGTCAGATTACCTTAGATGATGATATCAATGTACCTGACCGTCTGCCCGATATTTCCAGCAAAATAACTGAAAACGGAAGCATTATGGTTGATTCTGTCAAAGCAGCACAAAACAAAATCTCCATTCAGGGCAAATTGAAATTTCAAATGATGTATAAAGCCGGCTCCGGCGACATGCAGATACATAAACTGGAAAATTCCATCAGTTTTGACGAAATCGTTAATATGGAGGGCATTGAAGACGGGGACACCATCAATGTTGACCTTGTCATCGATGATCTGTCCATCAGCGTCATCAATTCAAGAAAAATCAGCGTAAAGGCCGTCATCACCGTCACTGCCATCGCCGAGAATATTAATGATGAAGAATTTGCCACCGACATTCAGGCAGATGATATTGAATATATCAAGGATTCCATTGAACTGACGCAGATTGCGATTAAGAAAAAAGATTTGTTGCGCATCAAGGAGGAGATTAACCTTATTTCCGGCAAACTCAATATCAATGAGATTATCTGGACTACTGCCAATCTGACAGGAAGCAATGTAAAATTGATGGAAGATAAAATTCTGGTAAGCGGTGAGATTGCCGTCTTTGTTCTTTATTCTTCCGAGGAAGGTCCCCTGCAATGGACCAACGCTTCCATCCCATTCAGCGGAACAATTGAAGTTCCCGGCTGCAGCGAAGAACTGATACCGAATATTGATTTAAAGCTTACCGGTGTGGAAATCGAGGCAAAGCCTGATTTTGACGGTGAGCAGCGTGTACTTTCTCTGGATGGCATTATTACGGTGGATATAAAATTATATGAGGAACAGCATTTTGATATTGTAAAGGATGCCTATTCCCGAAAAAAAGAGATTATTTTAAAAACCAAAGATACAGAATATGAAAATCTCTTAATGAAAAATGTGACAAAATGCAAAGTATCCGATAAAATTAACCCGGGTAATATTGATGACTCCCATATTATGCAGATATGCAGCTGTACGGGGGATGTCAAAATTGACGATACTTCTATCCGGGAGGATGGTATCGCCGTGGAAGGTGTGTTATTTCTGACGATTTTATATATCTGCTCTGATGACGCAAATCCTCTGCGCTGCATTAACACCAACATTCCTTTCTCACAGATGATTGACGTAAATGACATCAAAGAGAATAGTGTGTTCAGCATTCGCGCCACACCTGAACAGATTTCAACAAATATGTCCGGCAGTGACGAGATTGAAGTAAAATCTGTCCTTGCTCTTGACTGTATCGTGTTTGATAAACTCACAAGTCCTGTCGTCACCGAAATCGACGAGGAAGATTATGACATGGACAAAATCAGTGAGCTTCCCGGCATCGTGGGATACGTTTGCAAAAATGGTGATACCTTATGGAGTATCGCCAAAAAGTTCTACACCACCGTTGACTGCCTGCGGGAGGTCAATGAAATCGGAAATGAAGTGGAAGCCGGTCAAATGCTGGTGGTAGTGAAAAAGATACGGTAAACGAATTTTTCAAAGTATAAGAATCTTTGATAACATAATTTAATAACATAATTTTACAGCATATTTTTACAGCATAAGAATCGCGAAATATCTGTCACACAAACCATGTGTTACAAATTTCGCGATTCTTTTATCTTTGTCAGATAACTTTTCACTGCGGCCACTTACTCGATATCGCAGAACGTCGTTGATATGTAACCAATCTGGCCGTCACTTACATAGATGGCTATCCAATGTTTTGTGCACCCCGACGGCTCAATATTATACCTGTCGCCTGCTCTTGCCGTTCCCATGATATTGTTGCCTACATCTCTGTCTGAACGTATATTACAGCCATTTTTCACGACTGCCACTGTTCCATTGACAGCCACCGTCTGTTCCTCTTTTATCTGCTCACTGCTTTGTGGTTCAGTCGTTAGCGGCTGCGCAGTTTCTTCTTCCCGCTGCCCACTGCCCTGAATCAGATTTTCATCCGAAGTCTCGGATTTGTAATTATACGGCTGTGTATCTGTCTGTACCTGACTTTCAATCAGCTTCTCCGTTGTGCTTTCGTCCTGACCTATATTATCTTCGTCACCAGACATCACCTCAGAAATATCTTCAATATTGACAATTGACTGATTACCCGGTCTGGTCTCCGACAATATTGCTTCCTCATCTTCGCGGACATTATCATTCGCCTTGGATTCATTACCGGTAAACATTACAATACATAAGGTAATACATATTGTCAAATTCACAACCAGTGCTGTTATGATAAAACTCCTTCTGCTCACATTATACCTCGATTCTGTGCCTTCTTTGTAGATTCTGAATATAGCTCACTCTCCAACCGTTATCCCTCATCATCCCCATCATGATTAAATTCAATCTTCTCGCCCCTCTTGTATACTCTCATATTTCCAACGGACTCGTGAAAATCTCCCCCGCCATAATCTAATGTATAGATATCTGCTCCATGATGGCGTCCCTGCCTGTCGCCATCGTGATGATATTGCATCGGTTCACCTGTGATACTGCCGGACTGCATTCTGTCATAATATCTGACTTTCCTCTTCCCATGACTTTTCGCCGGATTCCGAAGACTCGGATTACTCATATCCAATATCTTATCGGCTTCCCCCGCAACAAAAGCCATAAACAGCAACAGTACAGATAATGCTGCACCACACAGGGCAAGCAGAGCAAGTTGATAATTCTCATTCATGATGGCAATTCCGGTAATGGTAAAGGAGGTAATCACCATACATACTGCCAGCATCTCCTTAAATGTTACTCTTGAATCCATAATCTGTCCTCTCATAATTTGAATTATAATACTTTCTTAGTATACCATATTTTATTACAATAAAACAGATTGCAATTAAATCTTTTTTATAATATTATTATATTGGCGTTGCAATTTACGCAATTATATTGGCACATCCGCAGAAAAGAGGATTAACATGATACGACTAATACTTATCGCGATATTTTTATTCTTTTTCTTTTTAATCAGCATACCATTATTCTTAATTGAATGGCTGTTAGGCAAGATTAGTATGAATGCCAGACACCGCTCCAGCCGTTTTATTGTGGCTTCTGCTTTCAGAATGTGCATGCTGATTGCCGGTGTGAAAGTGGAAGTTACCGGTAAAGAGAATATTCCGGAAGGTGCCTGTCTGTTTGTGGCAAATCACAATGGTTTTTTTGATATACTTGTCTCCTATGTGGTTACCAAAAAAGTAATGGGATTCATTTCCAAAAAGGAGATTAAAAAGGTTCCACTGCTCAACATATGGATGTATTATGTCAACTGTCTTTTTATTGACAGAGAAAATATCCGCGAGGGGCTCAAGACCATTCTAAAAGCAGCCGAATGTATCAAGAGCGGTATTTCCATATTCGTGTTCCCTGAAGGCACACGCTCAAAGACTGGCAAGATGGCACCATTTAAAGAAGGCTCTATGAAAATGGCAGAAAAATCCAACGGTATTATTGTACCGGTTGCCCTTACCGGAACTGCCGAAATTCTCGAAAAGAGCTTTCCTCGAATCAAGTCCGGAACAGTTACCATAGATTATGGTACCCCAATTAACACCAATGAGATGTCCAGAGAAGAGAAGAAGTTTCTCGGTGCCTACACACAGCAGAAAATACAGGAGATGCTTGATAAGCGGGTATCCTGATCACATCAACGGTGCAAACAGTCTTGAAATCTGCTCTTTCACCCTGATTCCCATCGTTCTGCGGTCATAATCATATTTTGTCATCTCACTGCATCTTGTGAGGTCGTTTAAAAATATTTTTTCTAACTCCATGGAAACCTCCGCAGAATATATCACCGCATTGACCTCAAAATCAAGCCCAAAGCTTCTGACATCCATATTAGCAGTACCATAACAGCTCACAATGCCATCCACCACCATTCCTTTCGCATGCAGGAAACCATCATCAAAGCAATAGCACCTTGCTCCCGATTCCAGCAAATCTCCCGCATATGAGTAAGTAATCCAGTACACAAAGGGATGATCCGGCTTACATGGAATCATCAGTCTCACATCTATCCCCGAAAGTGCTGCAATCTTCAATGACTGCAAAACCGCCTCATCAGGAATAAAATAAGGTGTCTGGATATAAATTCTCTCCTTTGCCTTATTAATCAGCCTGAGATAATTATCCCTGATTTCCTGCCTTTTAGAGTCCGGTCCGCTGGTAATAATCTGTATTCCCATCTTTTCTTTTCTTAGTCGGATTTTATTATTAAAGTATTGTGGCGAATTAATTTTAAACAGATTTTCCTTAGTGGCATAATTCCAATCCAGCATAAATCTCAGATGCAATGCATTGACCGCCTCGCCTCTGATTTCAAAATGTGTGTCTCTCCAATGTCCAAACTTCTGCACCCGGTCAATATACTCATCACCTATGTTAAACCCGCCAACATATGCCATATTTCCATCTATCACCGCTATTTTTCTGTGATTTCTGTAATTAATCCTAAATTGAAAAATTCCCAGAAATGCCGGAAAAAATTCCCCTGTCTTAATGCCCGCCTTTTTCATTCTTCTTAGATTCGCCGCCCCTATCTTGCGGCTTCCCAGACTATCATAGAGCACTCTTACCTCTACTCCATGCCTCACTCTCTCCTCAAGCACCTCCAAAATTTCATCAAACAACTCTCCTTTGCTGATGATATAATACTGTAAATGAATAAACTTCCTGGCATGCCGCATCCCGTCAAGTAGTGCCGCAAACTTGTCGTCTCCATCCGTAAAAATCCTGACATCATTGTTTTCACAGTATTCTGCCTTTCCGGTCTCTAGATTATACAGTACCAAATCCTTATAGTCCATCAGCCGCTCATCTGTTATATGAAATTTATCTCCAAATTCATTGTTAAATATGGTATTTTCCTGTTCCTTGATGGCGGCATTTATCTCATCCTCTACCTCTTTTATTCTGAACATTTTCGATTTATTCAAATCCTGCCCAATCACAAGGTACAAAAAGAAGCCTACAATCGGAATAAAGTACAAAATCAGGAGCCATGCCCACACGGCCTTTGTATCACGCCGTTGAAAAAAAATGATAACAATACTCAGAATAATGTTAATGTAAAATGTATTTGCCAACATCCACTGCCATATTCCGCCTGCCAGTTCATATAATTTGTCCATATTAACCTCGTTTCCCTGCTGCTTTATGCCACCGGGCACTAAGGAACTGTATATTAATAACTTAACCGGTTTTTGAGCCGAAATGCCTTATGTGTAAGCATTTCAACCCAAAAACTGTAAAGTTTAATTATATACAATTCCTAATAACAATATGCGCAATATTCCCTCATTTTATCAACTGAAAAATGTTATTATAGAAAATTATTGTAATTTTATCACATCAATGCTAAAATGTATATAATTGTGCGGCGATTTTATAGATTTTTTGTAACTATTCAGCACCTGAGATAATTCATAAAATATCAGGCAGGGAGCTTGCTCACTGAATAATATTTTATGAATTACCTCAGGCGGACAAGACGCTTTAGCGTCTCTGAACGCCCACAGTACGGGAATGCAATATTCTAAGAATGTTGCATTCCCGTACTTGAGGTACTGAATAGTTACGATTTTTTATAACGCCCACTACAATTAACTAACAAAATTACATATCAGGTGAAGGAAACTAACAAGAAGAAAGGATTATGCAGACTGCCCTTCTTTCACCGCTTAAACGGGCAGTATCGCAGCCGGACTGCGATATGCATGGGAATCATATGTCAACGGCACTAAAAGTTATCTTAATCATTATCGCTGTATTAATCGTATTATTTATAGCCTTGTACATAGTCGCTCGTAAGGCAGAGAAAAAATCCAGCGAACAGCGTGCAGCTATGGAGAGTCAGGCACAAACAATGTCTTTTTATGTCATTGATAAGAAAAAAATGAAACTAAAAGAAGCGGGGCTTCCGAAAATTGTAACTGAACAGACACCCAAGTACCTGCGGGGAACAAAAATGCCTATTCTTAAAGTCAAGGTCGGTCCGAAGGTCATGTCATTAATCTGTGACGATCAGGTGTTCAACACCATTCTTCCAAAGCAGGAGGTCAAGGCTCAAGTCAGCGGAATCTATGTAATATCCGCCAAACGTATCAGAGGTCCTCTTCCTGAACCTAAAAAGACAAAGAAGCAGCTGAAGGAAGAAAAAAAAGCTGCCAGGGAAAAGGAAAAAGAGGCTCAGAATAAAAAGGCATCCAATAAAAAGAACTAGCTGTCATGAGGTGGTCGTATCTTCCTTCATCGGAAGTACACCACCTCATTTTTCTGTCAATTTATATCTACGTTTTCAAATTCTTGATTTCTTTACTTCTTGCGTGTTATCCTTAAATACATTTTTACACCCCGTGCATATTGCAAGCTATGCTTGCAATACTGCCACCAATAAATAGTTTGAAAGTTTATTTTCAAACTTTTACTCTTCCATGTATCGGATAATGATGTCAATCTTACTGTCTGATATTTTATCCCCATTCATCATAAGCTCATATTCCACCCTCACGGAAATTCCTTTCACAGTTTCCACTATTGCTAAGTGTTTCGTATCCACGCCCACCATCAGTTCACCCATGGGAGTGGTATAACCGGTATGATGCAGCTTTCCCGCCTCAAAGCGCATGTGCGCAGAACTATCTCCTTTTTTTATATGCTCCAGTTCGGATTTATGAATTTTCAAAATATTACTGCTACTCATGCTTCCATCTTCAGAAACATCCTCATAGCGTATATAATGCTTTCCATCCCTGTAATGATAGTCACCTGTGCTATGTGTCTCTAAATGATATCCCTGCTCATCTCCCGCCTCATAGTCTCTATGGATTCCTCTCACCAAAACAGTTACCTTTCTGCTCATTTTTATATCCGTTCCTTTCTATTCTTCCGATACATAACAGGTTTCTGTGAATAGTAACCATTATAGCAGATTTTTTGTATAAACGCATCAAATAACTACTTTTATTTTATTCAGTATTTGATATAATGATAATATGTATATATTTTAAATAGTGGAAATATTATTGTAAGAAAGGATAACTGTGTAAAAATGAATCGAATTAAAAATATCATGGATACTCCATGCCACATACATTTTGTAGGTATCGGCGGAATCAGCATGAGCGGTCTTGCCGAAATATTACTTGACAGAGGCTATCAGGTGTCCGGCTCCGATGCCAAACAATCACCTATTACTGACAAACTGGCAGGACTTGGCGCTGTCATTCACTACGATCACAACTACAGCAACATTACCGATGACACGGCATATGTTGTATATACTGCTGCCGTAAAGCCGGATAATCCGGAGCTGGTTGCCGCTAAAGACAAGAATATTACCTGCCTTACAAGAGCAGAATTACTAGGAAGAATTATGGAGCAGTACAAGACAGCCATCTCTGTTGCCGGAACCCACGGCAAAACTACTACCACCTCCATGATTTCCGAGATTATGCTTGCCTATGAGTGTGACCCCACCATTTTAGTGGGTGGAATGCTGCATACAATTGGCGGCAATCTCCGGATAGGACACTCCGACTATCTTGTCACGGAAGCCTGCGAATATACCAACAGCTTCTTGTCATTAATTTCCAATATTAATGTCATCCTGAATGTACGCGAGGACCATCTTGATTTCTTCAAGGATATCAATGACATCCGTAACAGCTTTAAAATCTTTGCCAATCACCTTGACGAAGATGGTATCTTGATTATCAACAGTGGAATAGACAATCTTTCCTATTTTACGGAGGATTTAAAATGTCGTTACTACACCTTTGGTACAGATGCCAATCAATCAGACTTCTATGCTGCCAATATTACATACAACCAGTTTGCCTGCGCTTCCTTTGATATTATGTCAAATGTAAAGACAGATTTTCCTACTGTCCATATCTCATTGAAAGTGCCGGGCGAACATAATGTATTAAATGCGCTGGCCGCATTTGCCACATGCTTTTCCATCGGAATCCCTGTCGCTTCCATTGTAGAAGGGCTTAATCACTTTGAAGGCACGGACAGACGATTCCAGTATAAGGGAGTATTTAACGGTGTCACGGTAATTGATGACTATGCCCACCATCCCGATGAAATTGAGGCCACACTTACTGCTGCTCTCAACTACCCACATAACAGGCTTTGGTGTGTATTTCAACCTCATACCTACTCCCGCACAAAAGCGCTTATGAAAGAATTTGCCAAAACTCTTTCACTGGCTGATAAGATTGTCTTAGCGGAGATATATCCTGCCAGAGAAACTGACAATTTAGGCATCAGCTCTCTGAACCTCAAAACAGAAATCGAAAGTCTCGGAAAAGAGGTTTACTACTATTCGACTTTTGAAGAAATTCAAAAATTTTTATCAGAAAATTGTATCAACGGTGATTTGTTGATAACTATGGGTGCCGGAAATGTTGTATTAATCGGGGAAAATCTGTTAAAATAAAAGTTATCCACATTATCCACAATTTTATTGTGTAAATCTTCGCGATAAAATTGTGGATAACTTTTCTGTTTTAAAATTTATGTCAACTTCAAGATAACTTTGAATTTACACATATTTTTCCATTTTAAGCACTTAATATTTTATCTTATCCACATTATCCACATTATTAACAATCCGCCAAAAAGCCCCATTTTAAAGGCTTTCCGGCGATTTTTCAGTGTTCATTTTTTCCGAAATGTGCTATAATGAGAACAATACATCAAATAATTAATTGTTAATAGCGAGGAATTCAAAATGGGTTCGATAAGATTAAGTGGACAGGCAGGACAAAAGGATACTTTGGTTCCTAATCGTTTTCTTGATTACTATATGCCTGATGCCAATGGTGAATTTGTAAAAATATACTTGTATCTTCTCCGTGCATTGTCAAACAATGACAGTGATGTTTCCGTATGCCATATTGCAGATATCTTTAATCACACAGAGAAAGATGTCATTCGTGCATTAAATTATTGGAAAAAGCTAAATCTTCTCGATTTAAGCTTTGATGAGAATAAAACGTTGAGCAGCATTATCCTCAACCCGATTCCAGCCACCTCTAAGAATGAAGAAGGGCATACTGTCAGCAGGGATACCTACATTGAGACTGCCGCAAGCAACGATACTTCCGGTAGCGAGGATACTCTTGGTGACGATTCCACTTGGAAGTCTTCTTTGAATGATTCCTCCGTTAGGAATACTTCTTTGAATGATGTCTCCGTTCGGGAATCCTCTTTGAATAATGCCTCCGTTCGGAAATCCTCTTTGAATGATGTCTCCGTTCGGGA
>CACXFV010000110.1 GCA_902767015.1 uncultured Lachnospiraceae bacterium
GAAGGTCTATTAAAGTTACCCTTTTTTCCAAAAAACACATCAAAATCTTTTTCAAAAAGTTCTTGACATATTACCAGAATGCTTTGCACGCCCATAATCACATTCAGTATAAAGAACAACTGCGTAATCAACATCAGTATATTTTTCAATTTTTTCTATTATTGTCAGACCCATATCAGCTTGTTCATGTAATATAATAGCTTTAAATCCCCATTTTTCCAAAGTCCTTGCCATTTCTTGTACTGCCAATTCATCGTGACCATGAACAATAAAAACTTTATTACTCATAATATGCTTCTCCTCCGATATTTTCTTTACCGTCTCTTTCTTTTTTTCCATCTTATACCCATTAGTCATTTGAAAAGATTTCATTTTACTAACCAACTTTAATAAATTTTGTTTTAAAGTTTCACCTGATATATCCGAATCATAAAAATGCTGTTCAGGAATATATTGATACAATCCCAATCCAAAAGATGGAATAACAGCATCATATTTACCCGTTATTTCAATATAGAGATTAATACCTTTTTCCTCATCTATAGGATTATTTAAATAACTTTCACATTTTTCTATATCTTCTTCTAGCATAATATCAAATGTCTGTACTCTATTCTCAAACGATTTAACCATAGTTGAATTAGCACTATCTAGCTCATCATCACTTGCTAACGCTCGTAAATGTCCCATCATATCGTCAAATGAGTGACGATTTTTCTTTTGGAAATATGTTGTATGAATACTATTATACATAGGATGTTTTTTCAGATTACGTTCATTAAACATATTGATTTCATCCATCCAAGCATTATATAACGGTCCACTTACTGTAGTAACACCCATAGCCTCATGTTTTTCTTTTATTTCTATATCCTCACCGCGTTTAATAAACTTACATACTCTATAATGCAAAGAGTCTTGTAACACTTCTACATATTTCTTACCCATATATGTTGGACTTATAATATATGCCCATCCCTCTAAAGAACTTGCATCAATTGCTTTTAGATATTTATTCGCAATAATAATATCTATTTGTGATTGATCATAATTAGGTGCACCTATCGATATTTCCGTTTTTCCTTCCATTTGGTTATATAAATCAATCAAAAGTCTTTGTGTGTCTAAATCTATTATATCCACAAGCATATTCTCCCTCTCGTTTATTTTATCTTTCAATCCTCAACTGTGCCTTTAATTCCTGAAATGATTCTAATGCACTCTGAAGATTTTCGATAATATCATCTGCAAGAATATCAGGATCTGGAAGATTATCTAAATCCGCAAGTGACTTATCCTTTATCCAGAATAAATCAAGACTTGTCTTATCTCTCTCCAATATTTCCTCTACAGTAAATTTTCTAAATCTTCCATCTGGATTTTCTTCTGACCATGTTTCTTTTCTGTCATACCTATTTTCAGGATTATAGCAAGCCACAAAATCATCAAGGTCTTTATCTGTCATTGGATTCTGCTTCAAGGTAAAATGAATATTTGTTCTAAAATCATATATCCATACTTCCTTTGTCTGTCTCTCTGCACTTGCCGGTTTCTTGTCAAAGAAAATCACATTTGCTTTTACACCCGGCTTATAGAAAATACCCGTAGGCAAACGAAGTATTGTATGCAGCTCTGTTGTTTCCAATAACTTCTTTCTGATTACTTCACCAGCTCCACCTTCAAACAATACATTATCTGGTACTACAACTGCTGCCTTACCCGTAGCCTTCAAAATAGTATTAATATGTTGTACAAAATTAAGCTGTTTATTAGAACTCGTTGTCCAAAAATCCTGACGATTATATACCAAATCTTCGTCTTCCTGCTCACCCTCTTCATTAGTAAATGTAATTGAAGATTTTTTTCCGAATGGCGGATTCGTCAGAACATAGTCCACCCTATAGCCTGGATCCGTAAGCAATGCATCACCAAGAGACACTGGAACATTACCATAAATATCCCCTATATTATGAAGATATAGATTCATAAGAGCCATCTTAAATGTATTAGGAACTAACTCATTACCATAAAATGTTTCATTCTTCAAAAATTCTTTTTGCTCTCTATCAAGAGTATAATTCTCTGGGTCTGCAAGAAAACTCTGACTTGCCAAGAAGAAACCACCGCTACCACAACAAGGGTCTGCAATAGTTTTCATTGGTTCTGGACGTACGCATCTCACCATAGCACGAATTACAGGTCTTGGAGTGAAGTACTGTCCTGCTCCAGACTTGATATCTTCTGCATTCTTCTGCAACAAGCCTTCATATATTTCGCCCTTAACATCGGATGACATTGATACCCATTTTTCTGCATCTATCATCTGAACTACCCTGTATAGAATTGCTGCATTATTAATTTTGTTTGTAGCGCCCTTGAAGATTTTTCCAAGAATACCTGTTTGCTCTCCAAGTTTCTCTAATGTCTTCTTATATTGTTCTTCAAGTTCTGCGCCTTTTAATGTATTCATATCTGACCAAGCATATCCTGTAGGAATGCCTGTTTCTTTCTTATACGGTGGTTTGGAATATTCATCTGACATCTTTAAAAAGATAAGATATGTCAGCTGTTCCAAATAATCACCATATCCTACACCATCATCTCTAAGAGGATTACACATTCCCCATACCTTAGAGACAATTGCACTTGATTGTTCTGACATTTAAGCTAATCCTCCTTCAAATGCTTTCTTTAATGCACTTTGACGTAAAGCTTCAGCTTCGACAAGTGTATTTTTAATTGTTTGCTCAATACTTTTACAAACCGATAACTTAGATTCAATAAGAGCAACTATTTTTTCTTGTTCTTCAATGGTAGGTAACACAACTAGTGGTTCACTCAATGCCTTTATTCCAACATTTCCTTGCCCAACATTTCCTGTTTCATACGAGAAAAAAGCATTTCTATACTCATTAGACATTAAATAATATTGATAAAATTTGGGGATTGCTTTAGTACGTTCAAATCTCAACGCTGCTACTCTTTGATTTAACAAATAGTTATCTTGATTGGTAACCATTGATACAAATCCATAGTCGCGTTTACCTCTTGAGCCAGTTAATGTTATTACACAATCTCCCTCCTGCAATAAATATTTTGCAAGAATTTTCTCATCAACTTCATTTGTTCTTGTTAAGTCTCTACCAAAATCAAAGAATTGCTCTTTAACATTTCCTATCTTAATTACTACATATTTTCCAGAATCTGTGTAATTACTACTTTTAAACGCATAACCACTTATCGCTTCTGAAATTTCAGCAAGTGGGACTTTTTTATAATCTCCCTTAAATGCATCATCTAACACAGCATCTCTATACACATTCAACAATGAATCCGTTTTTTTCAAAGTTGTAATTCCTTCATCTATCTGAGAGTTCATTTCATCTAATCTTTCCACAATCTTCTCTTGAATCTCTAACGAAGGGATTGTAACTTTTATCTTTGAAAAATGTTGAATCCAGTATCGTTTGTGTGTGTCATGCTCAATCTGAATCGTTTGCATTAAATAATAAATATATTTAGGCAAAACTAAATCTGTATTTACATTAAGTATCTTCATAGCAGAGGACTTTACCTTAAATGGGAAATTCACATACTGACTTGCAGTGGTAAAATCGTCAAAAATAATTACAGGAAGTCTATCCTTTTCAAATATCCCCTCTGTTTCATTTGTATATCCGAGAATAAAACTCTTTCCCGCTGTCAAAACTGGGGTTTTATAGGAATCATCATATTTTGTTGACTCCACAATATATTTTGTCGGTTGCTCATAAGGAAGCAACTCATCAAGTGTATATTCTTTTAAATCCATTTATGCCTCCTACGCCACTAATTCAATGTTCATCTCATTCAGAATGTTTTCATATTCATCACCAAAAACATCATAGAATCTACCTAATCCGCCTCTCTTATCAAAAGGGCTCAAATCAAGGTCATCCAGAACAATACTTAGCGAAACCATTATATGTTCCTTTATCAAGCGTAACCATTCCATCTGTTCTTCTGTAAAATGAACATCACCTGCATTTTTCTTCAATGTCCAACGCATGAAGTTATAATTAACCTTATCC
>CACXFV010000111.1 GCA_902767015.1 uncultured Lachnospiraceae bacterium
AAGCGCACCTTATTTGGCGGAAAAGTTTGAGGTTTCCCGTCGAACCATAAATAGAGATATCGAAGATTTGTGTAAAGCGGGGATTCCAATTGTAGCAAAGCAGGGAGTGAATGGCGGCATTTCCATTATGGAGAACTATAAACTTGATAAGACGCTATTTACACGGGGAGAAATGCAGGATATTCTGGCAGGGCTGCGTAGTTTGGCTAGTGTGAATGGAACAAACCGTTATGGACAATTGATGGAAAAGCTGTCAGTCGGTTCGTCTGATTTCATGGTGGGAAATCAGTCAGTATTGATTGATTTATCTTCTTGGTATAAGGATTCACTTGCACCTAAAATTGAATTGATACGCACATCTATTGACAAATGCAGGAAGCTGGAATTTATCTATTATTCTCCTAAAGGGGAGTCCGTTCGCTGCATTGAGCCGTATTATTTGATATTTCGTTGGTCAAGTTGGTATGTATGGGGATGGTGCATTGAACGCAGAGATTTTCGATTATTCAAATTGAATCGAATGGAGCGGGTGAAAATATCAGAGCAGGAATTTTCGCGAAGGCAGGTGTCAATGCCGGATTTAAGTGATGAAAGAATATTTCCCGGTGGAATAAAGGTCAAGGCTTTGTTTGAGAAGGACTGTAAATGGAGATTAGTAGAGGAATTTGGTGCGGGCAGTTTTAGCGAACGACAGGATGGAAAACTTTTATTTCAAGCAGATTACACGGATAAGGATAACCTGATTACTTGGCTGTTGTCCTTTAGAGACAAAGTAGAATTGCTGGAGCCGAAAGAAATACGGGAGGAAATTATGGACAGCATCGAATGTATGAAAAAGAAATATGAAGGTGAAATTTAGATAATAAAACAAGAAGCTGGAATTTAGACGAGAGAATGGCAAGAAGGGAGAAACGATTTATGGGATATACATGGCTTGATGAGTATTTAATGGATAAAGCAGGTGTGTCAAAGGATGTTCAGAAAGAGTGGAATTGGATTCGTTATCAAATTGGTGGGAAAATGTTTGCGGCAGTCTGTATGGATGAGAACAATGAGCCATATTATATTACACTGAAACTTGAACCGACGGAAGGTGATTTTTTGCGTCAACAGTACGAGGGTATCATTCCCGGATATTATATGAATAAAACCCATTGGAATTCAATCAAGCCAGATGGTGAAGTGCCCGATGATTTATTAAAGGACTTATTGGATAAATCGTATCAGCTTGTGCTTGGGGGATTTAGTAAAAAGAAGCAGCGGGAAATAGTGGAGGCGGTCCACAAGTGAATATGATAAGCTGTTGTGGGACAGATTGCTCTAGACGTGTGTGTTTAGGAAATATATGCAAGGGTGCAATGCAAGTCTCGGAAAAGTTTTTCATGCACCGAAGGGATACGCATGCCCGATATATGAATGTGTGGTAAATCAAAAGGGCATGGAAGATTGTGGAGAGTGTAAGCATTTCCCTTGCGAGATATGGAGAAAAACAAAAGACCCTGATTTTACAGAGGAGAAATTTGAATGTAATATACAGGAGCGAGTAAACAGATTAAAGAAAGGATGAAAAAAGATGGCATTTGATTTTAAAAAAGAGTACAAGGAATTTTATATGCCGAAGAATAAACCGGAAATTGTAAAAATCCCTCCTATGAATTATGTTGCAGTTCGTGGAATGGGAAATCCTAACGTGGAGGGAGGAGATTATCAGCAGGCAATCAGCATTTTGTATGCAGTTGCTTATACATTGAAAATGAGTTATAAGACAGATTACAAAATTGAAGGATTTTTTGAATATGTTGTACCGCCGCTGGAAGGCTTCTGGTGGCAGGGTGAGAAACCTTCGGTGGATACTAAGGTGCGAGCCGACCGAGCCGGCAGGCGAGAAGGCACCAAAGGAATTGATTATACCAACAAAGATACATTTCATTGGATATCAGTTATTCGTCTGCCTGATTTTATAACAGAAAAAGATTTTGCTTGGGCGGTACAAATAGTAACCGAGAAGAAAAAGATAGACTGTTCACCAGCAGAGTTTTTAACGATTGATGAGGGAATTTGTGTTCAGATTATGCATCTGGGTTCATTTGATTTGGAACCCGCAACAGTAGCTTTGATGGATGCTTATTTGAAGGAGCAGGGCTTTGAGAATGATTTAAACGAACAGCGTTTGCACCATGAGATTTATATGTCGGATGCAAGAAGGGTTGCTCCTGAAAAATGGAAAACTGTTATCAGACATCCAATCAAGAAAGCATAGAGCCGGATTGTATTGCTGCATTTTAATAAAAGGGAAAGATGTGATTGCATATAATGATGCATCGGAGATAAAATGTATGAGATTATTGTTTGAAATTGACAAAAAAGATTATAAAGAAAATGGAACGGTGGGAGTCAGACCATCTGTGCGAGGTATTATAGTAAGAGATAATAAGATTGGTATGATACACAGTCTGAAATATGATTACTATAAATTTCCCGGAGGGGGAGCTGAAGGTGGAGAAAATCACAGACAAACATTGATTAGGGAGGTTAAAGAGGAGAGTGGACTTGTTGTGATTCCTGATTCAATTAGAGAATATGGCTATGTACATAGAGTACAAAAAGGAAAGTATGAAGATATTTTCATCCAGGATAATTATTATTATTTTTGTGAGGTATATGATGAAATTACAGAACAGAATTTGGATGATTATGAAGAAGAAGAAAAATTTGTGTTAGAATTTGTTACACCACAGCAGGCGATTGATATCAATATAAACCATGCCCATGGTGATAAGAGTGGAATTTCACAATTTGAGGTGATGCTTGAAAGAGAATTGCAAGTGTTAGAGATGCTGATGAAGGAGAATAGAATATACCATTGCCCCCTCCCAGCACGAGACAGATGTCTTTATCCTTCAGCAAAGATATTTTTTCGGCAGGAATGGATATAACAGAGTTAAAGGCAGGGATGAAATAATCTTTTGATATTTAAACAAACATGACGAAAGGGGAAAAAAGAATCTCGCACATTTGCAGAGACAGTTAAAAAATGAAGGAAGAAAAGCAGGAGTCTTATCCGAGCGGGTGAGATAAAATACCAAGAGGAGAACACAGGAACAATGAGTAAAAAAATATTACTATTTGATTTAGATGGAACACTTTTGAAGTCAGATAAGACGATATCGGAAGACACAATGAATGCGGTAATGACATGTAAAGAAAAGGGATATCTTATAGGAGTGGTTACTTCGAGAAGCGAACAGAATACATATGCGTTCTTGAAGGAACTTCAGCCGGATATTTTGATTACAAGTGGTGGTGCATTAGTAAAAAAACAGGGCGAATATCTCTATAAAGCAACTTTCTCTGTTCAGGAGACAAATGCTATGATACGGGCAGCAAGAAAGGTTTGCGGGGAGGCTTGTGAAATAACGATTGATACATTGGATGCACATTATTGGAATTATAAAACGAATCCGAAGGATACAGACCGGACATGGGGTGATAGTATCTGGACAGATTATCATGATTTGGCGCAGGAATCCCTTAAGATGTGCGTAGAGATATTTGATGAGAGACAGGCAGAGTGCCTGAAAACAATGCTTCCTGATTGCGATATGTTAAGATTTTCTGATGGATATTGGTATAAATTTACAAAGAAAAATGTTACGAAAGAAAATGCCATTGAAAAGGTATGTGAGGCCATTGGCATTACAAATGCGGAAATCATAGCGTTTGGAGATGATTATGCAGATATAGGAATGTTGAACATGGCAGGAATAGGAGTTGCAATGGGAAATGCCATTGATGCTGTCAAGGAGGTGGCAGATATCGTCATTGGTACCAATGATAATGATGGTATTGCCGATTATTTGAAGTCATTGATAAGTGATGCCTCCCCCATGAGGAGTGAAAAATATAATATTGATAAGTTAGCGGGGATCAGATATAATTGTGGCATACAAAGCAGGCAGGCTTGGTGGTGAAAAAATGCCGGAAGATGAAACTCCCGGATTAGACAAATTTTCAAGTGAAAATTGTTGAAGCTTGACCCGTTCACGGGTGAGCCGGTAAAGCAAAATAAATAAAAATGAGACTAAGGGACTCAAGTAGGTAAATGTCTTGCGTCTGGCGAGTCTTTCTATGAATCTTTAGACTCAAACGCCGGTAATGAGCCCTTATAGGGTGTGAGCAAATCACCGGCTAAGTTGATGGTTCTGCTTCGTCGAATCAGGCGGGGAAGGAGTAAAAATGTTTAAAGTAGCCATTCTACAGAAAAAATCCAAAAAGAATGAGATACATAAAAATGCAGATATCATTATTAACTATATGAAGGAAGCTGCCCTTGCCCATGCAGATATTCTGTTATTGCCGGAGTGCTTTTTGACAGGATACGAATTGCCTATATCCATGAAAGAAACCATTTCGCCGGAGGATGATTGTATTGAACTTATATGCGAAACGGCTCGTGAACTGAAAATAGGAATTGTACTTACCGCGGCTATGAGAGGAAGACATTCCTCACAGAATTGTGCCATGGTGATTGATAAAAACGGAATAATAGTAATGAAATATGCAAAAGTGCATACATGTGATTTTTCGGATGAGGTATGCTTTGAAAGCGGAGATGAATTTAAGGTATGTGATTTTCATGGTGTAAAGCTTGGCATTATGATTTGTTATGACAGAGAATACCCTGAAAGTGCCAGAGTGCTGATGTTAAAGGGGGCAGAACTGATACTGGTACCGAATGATTGCTGCTCCATGAAACCACGCCTGAATGCATTGTCTACGAGAGCTTATGAGAATATGACAGGTGTCGCTATGGCAAATGCTCCGGGACCAAACGCAGGAAATTCCTGTGCATTTTCTCCCATCTGCTGGGATGAAAATGGTACATGTATTGATAATATTTTGGTACAGGCAGGTGAATGCGAAGAAGGGCTATTTTATGCGGAATACCATATGGAGCAGTTAAGGTCATATCGTGCGGGTGAGATGTTAGGGAATACTTTTCGCAAAGTAAAAGCATATGAGCCACTGCTATACAGCAATCTTGAACCACCTTTTTTGAGAGCAGGACATGGTAAACCGGGTATTGCATATGAGTTGAGGACAGTAGAGGATTATGCGGATATATTAGGAAAACATGTGAAAGGCAAAATTGACAGACCACTGGGAACCTGTCATCCGAGACATCCGGATATGTATTATCCTGTCAACTATGGTTATGTAGAGGGGGTTATGGCAGAGGATGGTTCAGAGCAGGATGTATATCTTCTGAATGTCAACGAGCCGGTGAGTGAATTTGAAGGTGAGGTCATTGCCGTATATCATCGTTATAATGATGTGGAAGACAAGTGGATTGTGATTCCAAAAGGAAGCAGAGTGCCGACCGGGACAGAAATATTGAAAGCAATTTATTTTCAGGAAAAATATTTTTATGGAACGTTATTTTGTGAGAAATCATAAACTTTATCTATGGCATGGGATGCAAAAGAACAGGAAAAAGTTTTGTAAGCATAATTCTAAAGAAAGTGTTAGAAAGGGTATAATCAACATACTATGGAGGAATTATTTAAAGATAATATTATATTTGTTTTCTTTTTTGCAATGATATCAATCTTTAATTATTCAGATATTAGTGAATCCTTTTTATAAACTGGTTGATTGTCTTTATCTATCTCTGTTTGAATTTTCTTTTCTGTGGATTTTATTTGCAGTAATTTTTTGCCATCCATTGTTTCAGAAAGTAAATATACTTAATGTGAATTATGGTATTGTATATCGATTATTATCGGTAATTATGTTAATTATTTCTGTGACGGGGGTTTTACAACAAAAATATGTTATAAATTCATTCAAGGATATGTATAGGATATTTGTGGAGTATCCTATTAATAGAACAAAATTTAATAAGAAGCTGGAGGATGCATGTGAAATATTAATCAATATTGAGGATGTTACCTATTATGAAAGAAAAGGGTATACATTTTTTTCGATTGATGCAGTAAAGTGTATTGTCCGCAGAAAACCTGCAACAGCAAGTATGATTATAATGCCGTATTCAGGTACGGTGACAATAAAAAACAGCTCTCCTATTTTGAACAGAGATTTATTAAAGTTAATGACATTGCCTGTGAATAGTAACGCTGAATGAGAATATTAAAGATTTGTATTTAAATTGCATAAGCAATAGACAGGAGGTATGACAATGAAGAAGAAAAAAATGAGTATTACTTTTAATGCTCCTGTGACCTTGAGTTTTGTAATGATATGCTTTATTGTGACAATTATAGGAGTTGTTACCGGTGGCAGAAGTACATGGCTGTTATTTATGACATATCATTCATCCCTTAGCAATCCGTTAACTTTTTTGCGATTATTTACACATGTGTTTGGGCATAGCGGCTGGAGTCATTTTATCGGGAATGCTTCTTATCTGCTATTGTTAGGACCGATGTTAGAGGAAAAATACGGATCAAAAGAACTGCTAGAAGTTATAGGAATTACGGCACTTGCCACCGGATTGGTAAATTACATTTTCTTTTGGAATGTGGGACTTTGCGGGGCCAGTGGAGTAGTGTTTGCTTTTATATTGCTTGCTTCCTTTACAGGTTTTAAGGAAGGAGAGATACCGCTTACATTTATTTTGGTAATTGTCATATTTTTAGGGCAGCAAGTGTATGAGGGGCTTGCTGTTCAGGACAACATATCCAATATGGCCCATATTGTGGGCGGTATTGTTGGAACAATATTGGGATATAACCTGAATAAAATGAGTATTACAAAATGAAAACATTATATGTTTCAGACTTAGGTGAAACCTTATTAAACTGCAACCAGAGGAACACGGAATATACGAACAAAGTTCTAAATAAATTATTAAAAAGAGTTCACGTAAAGAAACTGTTTCAAAACTATTCCGATTTGAAGAGGCAAGACAGATACTTTTTTTACAAAGTATACAAGCTGATGAGAGATGTGGTAGATGGTTTTATACAGTACCTTTTTTTAATTTGTCGAAATTTTTAACAAGTCATATAAGGTGATTTGGTGAATTACATTATGCAAAGCATAATTTTGCATTGCACCGACCGAACTGCCGTAGAGCGAAAGCCATGGGGCAATATATTTATAATGATGTATCAACAGGCTATTTAAAAATAATTTTAAATAGCCTGTTGACATGTGAAGGAAACAGGACTATAATGACAATAGAATTTAAAAATATTTTTAAATAGTTTATTGAAAGCAGGTTTTTGTATGGGTGAAACCAATATTTTTAAAGTCCTGTCAGATCAGCAACGCAGGGACATACTGGTGATGCTGAAGAATGGTCGGATGAACGCCGGAGAGATTGCCGAAAAGCTTGGCATCACGCCGGCAGCCTTATCCTACCATCTGAAATTGCTGAAAAGTGCAGATCTGGTCATAGAATATAAGGAGAAAAACTTTATCTATTATGAGATCAATACATCAGTTTTTGAGGAGCTGATCTTGTGGGTCGGACAATTTGGAGGTGGCAAGTGATGAAAAAAGTAATGTGGATGATTTCAATGATTTCCCTTGTTGGTACAGCAGTTTTCCTTCAATGGATGCCGGAGCGTGTTCCGATGCATTATGACGCTGATGGTAACATTGACCGTTGGGGTTCAAAAAATGAAATGCTGATTTTTCCGTTGATTATACTATTATTGTCCTTATTCTGGACACTGATGATCCGGTATTTTGAAAAGAAGGCAAAGAATGCCGTTGATGAAAAAGAAACCGCAGGCGCTTTGTCAAATGTAAAGGTACTTAGTGTGGTGGGGATATCCATGGCTGTCATGTATACAGTGCTGCAGGGATATCTTTTATATGGAGCTTATCAAACGGCCGGTTCAGGAACCACAAAGTCGGCAATCAATATAGAGAAGATATCTTTTATACTGATGGGAATCCTGCTGATGGTAGTGGGAAATGTGATGCCAAAGACGAGAACAAATGGTGCACTGGGTGTCAGAATATCCTGGAGCATGTATAACGATCATACATGGACAAAAACTAATCGTTTTGGTGGATATATGCTGATGATTGCAGGCATTCTCATGGTGGTGGAGGCGATAGTTATATCCAATTCCCATGTGGTGACAATGGTATCAATGGCATTGATTGTGCTGGCTTGTGCCATCACTGTTGTCTATGCCCACAGGGTATATTTGGATGAAAAGGAAGCGGAAAAGAAAGATTGAACATGTGATATCAGAGGAGGAACGATGAGAAAAAAACTATTTTTCTATGAAAATAATATTGAAAAAAATAAACCTTTTGATATACTGATCCAGCCCATTGATCAGCATGATCTGGAAGTGCTGGATTCCCAGTTTCAACTGATTCAAAAAGATGCAGAGAAAGTTTCCTTTCTCTTAGTGGCATTTTTGATAGAAGATTGGAATAAAGAGCTTTCGCCGTGGAAGGCGCCGGCTGTTTTTGGCAAAGAAAGTTTTGGAGGTGGTGCCGGGGAAACCTTACGCTACATTGAAAATACGTTATTGCCGGAAATTGATCATTGCTATCCTGGTGCTGAAATCAATAGAATATTTTTGGGTGGTTATTCCCTGGCAGGGTTGTTTGCACTTTGGGCAGCTCATCAGACAGCTCTCTTCTATGGAATTGCCGCGGTATCACCTTCGGTCTGGTTTCCGGGATGGGAAACATACATGAGAGAACATTCTGTTTGTGCAGAGAAAGTCTATCTCAGTTTAGGAAATAAAGAAGAAAAAACAAAAAATAAGGTAATGGCGAAGGTTGGCGAAAACATCCGATGTCAATATGAACTGCTCTTAAAAGCAAAGGGACAGACAGCATGTATTTTGGAATGGAATGAGGGAAATCATTTTGTAAATTCGGATGTGAGGATCGCCAAAGGGTTTGGATGGCTGCTTTCTTTTGTGATGTCAGGAACAGCCGGCAGAACAGAAAATTCCGGGAGGTAACAGATGAGAAGAAAAGATAGAGAAGTTACAGATTTTCAGACAATTATTTCGATTATTGATGAGTGCGAGATTCTACGATTAGGTCTTTCTGACGGAGATTATCCCTATATAGTTCCTCTGAATTTTGCATACAGGATAGAAGAAAATCAGATTTATTTTTATATCCACGGAGCGATGGCAGGCAGGAAGTATGAACTTATGACCAGGAATCCACGATGTTCTTTTGAAATGGACATTCCGTTAGAGATGGATTGTATTGTTGAAAAGAAAGATGTGACTATGCGATATAAATCAGTTATGGGGAAGGCGGATATAAGATTTTTAGAGGGAGAAGAACGTGTTTGGGCGATGGATAATGTGATAATGGCAAGACATGAAGAGAAAAAGAATTTTGAATATAACAAAGCGGTAGTCATGAGGACTGCTGTCGCTGAACTGAAAGTGACAGAACTTACCGCAAAGATGAACCCGGTGAAAAGCAGCACAAAAATCTTGGAAGATTGAAAGTAACTTTTCGGAGTATACATTGACGGCAGTATTCAAATCAGAGAATCATTTATGATAAAATTGAGAAAGAAACGGAGAGCGAAGAATGATAAAAAAGCATAATGTGGGTAAAAAAAAGAAGGTGATAAAAGTGATGGGTATTATCTTGTCGGTTATCGTTGTTTTGTTATTGTTAACTTCCCTATGGATGGCTTCCTTTGTGATGACCGGAACTCGTCAGACATTGGAAGAAGCTATGCGGTGGCAGTCAGAACGTTACGATACTTCTTTTTACGAAAATCTTCAAAAAACTGATTATACAGTATCGGGTTACAAGGGATATCTCCTGCATGTAGAGCTTTTAAAGAATCCTGTTTCTACGAACAAATATATTATTCTTTCACATG
Source organism: uncultured Lachnospiraceae bacterium (assembly GCA_902767015.1). Taxonomy (GTDB): domain Bacteria; phylum Bacillota; class Clostridia; order Lachnospirales; family Lachnospiraceae; genus Bovifimicola. Next base: position 9,857 of record CACXFV010000111.1, read on the forward strand.
GCTATACCGATAACCGGATTGGCTCGCTAAAGTATGTCCGGATGTATTTGAATTTGAACTATAATTGCATTATTTATGATTTGCGCGGTCATGGCGAGAATAAGAAGACTTTTACCACCTATGGCATTCTGGAAGCAAAAGACCTTGCATTGCTGGTGAAAGATACAATAGAACGATATCCGGATTTAGAACAACTGGGCTTACATGGCGAGTCACTGGGAGCGGCTTCGACCATTACCTCTTTAAAATATCAGCCGCAGGTGGATTTCGTGGTAGCAGACTGCGGCTTTTCAGACATTGAAAATGTATTGCGTGGCGGCTATCGCAATGCCCATGTGCCAACCTTTATGGTGGATATTGCAGATATAGGCGCAATGCTTAGATACCACTATTCACTGAAAAAAATGCGTCCGATTGATTCATTAAATGATAATCAGATTCCTATCCTCTTCATTCATGGTGCAGAAGATACCTTTATTTTGCCGAAAAATTCAGAAAATATGGCTAAAAGAACAAAGGGAAGGCAGGAGTTTTACCTGATTGACGGGGCAGGACATGCCGAGTCGATTCTGACGGATCCGGAAAATTATCAAAAATATGTGGAGGCATTTTTGAAAAAACTAAAATGAAACATGTATTATTTTAATACAGCCAGCATATCAGGTAATATTTTCATAGTGACTTTTTTGACATCACCCAGATATTCTCCATCAGTGTGAAGCACCATGGGGCTTTCACTGGTCAGTGTCAGAGCATCCGTTTCTAAAATGTTAATACCTGCGTGACCTGCATGTTTCCCTCTCATGAGATAGAGCAGCATGATAAAGGCACGCCATTTTGGTATTCCGTTGACGGCACAGATACTTAATAAGCCGTCATTTTCTTTTGCGTCAGGTACCATAGGAACACCGCCGCCTTCGGCAGAAAAATTCATACCGGCAAGAAAAATCAGGTCAGAAAAATGCATCTGTTTTTCAAAAGACTGAGCCGATTGGAAATCCACGTTGTCATTTTGATGAATATCAATATGAACGCTATACTTTTTCATGGAAAAAAGCGTTTGAATCGTCATCAGGACATAGGCAATATTTCCCATATGTAGTTTGTTGAGAATTTTTTTCTGGATAGACTCCTGCACTTTTTTGCAGACGATGGCATCCAGACCAATACCGGAGCTGATGCCGAATAAATGTTGTTTTTCTGTCTGCCCGTCCTGATACATGACTTGCCCAAGATCAATGTGACAGGTATCATTACAAGCAAGAATTTGTTCCAGTGCTTTTCTTGGATTACATGGCAGATGCATTCCACGGGCAAAATCATTTCCGGAGCCGGTGGGAATCACACCAAATCTGATTTTACGGAAATCTTTGATGCCGTTGAGTACTTCGTTGATGGTACCGTCACCGCCGACAACAATGAGACGGATATCGGTATCCTTCTGTAATGAAATCTTTCCCGCCAGAATCGCTGCATGTTTTTCATATTTTGTGACGTAAGCTTTATAGGAAATCGCTTTTTCTTTTAGTAGTTTGCGAACCCTATGCCAGGTACGTCGGGCATTACCGCTGCCACCGGATAAATTGACAATAAAATAGTACATAATTCCTCCGTAGTTGAATGATTTTTCAATAGTATACACCACAATGGCAGTGAGGTCAAAAAGAATTGAATTTTAATCGGGAAACTGCAAAGAATTATATTAGCTTATGGCTTGAGTCTTGTAAAGTACATAAGCAGATAATATTTAAGGTTAAGGATAATTCTGAAATCCATAATATCAAGTGCCTTCTTGTCATAAATTTAAAATCATTATATAATAGTTGTAATAGTTTTATAAATTTACCGGAAAGACAGGTGAGAAGCAATGTCTGTTTTGGATAAAATGTATTATCAGAAGGATATATATGACAGAAAAGCGTTGGAAATGTTTGGAGAGTTCATCCATCAGCTTGACGGCGAAAGTGAAAAAACGGATCCTGACAATGCTTCGGTTGATTTAAAATATACACGTACCCTGCAGAGAGCAAGGTTAAAATCGAAAAATGCCGAGATTCAAACAGAGTATGATTTTAGTGCACAACCCTTCAGTTTTGTCAGCTGGAGATTGGATTCTGATAACAGATACCGGGTAAGAATCCCTTTTTATGAGCTTAATACAAAAACAGATTTTTTCTTAGCACATCAAAGACATAAAACTGTCAGAGAAAGACAAAAACTTTTTGGATACACGGTATG
>CACXFV010000112.1 GCA_902767015.1 uncultured Lachnospiraceae bacterium
AGAAAAATCGCATTTTAACCAGCAAAAAAACATATTTCAGATAAAGTGAAAATGGGTAGAAGAAAAATACAAGAATGACTATAATATAGTTATATATTGTCTTGTATTGAGACAAAGTTAATCAGCATTGTTTCAATACCAATTACCACATAGGTATTGAAAAATTTAAAATATATTATAATATAGTAAATAGAGACTAATTGGAGGTTAAATCAACGGAGGAAGTATATGAGTGAATTAAAAATTGTGGTTTGTGATGATGAGGAATTTTACAGGAGTGAAATAGATAAACTGGTGAGTGTATTTGGGAACGAATATAATATTGATATAGAAACGGTGCTCTATGATGATATGACCAGACTGGTGGATGATATGCTCCATCACAACATTGTCTATGATATATTATTGTTGGATATCGATATGCCCCAATGTTCAGGGATAGAGGCGGCTCGGCATATCAGGCAGAAATATAGTGATGTGGTAATATGTTTTATTACAAGTCATGAAAGATATGCCCTAAGTGCATTTGAGGTAGATGCGATAGGGTATGTGGTTAAGCCGGTGAAATATTATGATATTAAAAAGCAGCTGGAAAAGGCACGGATTCTGGTAGAGTACAGGAAAAATGCAGACGAAGCAGATAAAAAGTTTCTGACTGTTTTAGTTGCCAGAAAGACGGAGATTATCGACCTTGATAAGGTGGTATATATAGAAAAAAGGAGAAATCAGTGCGTTTTCCATTTATATGATGGAGAAATCTTATGCTATGATACATTGAAAAATGTATATAATAAGCTGAATAAAGATAAATTCATGTTCTCACATCAGGGCTATATTGCCAATTTTGATCATATAAAGGAAGTTAGGAAAAATGTCATATGTTTTGGCAATAATATGGAGATACCGGTGAGCCGAAAGTATCATAATATGATTGAGACAAAGCATCTGGATAAAATATACAGATTACGGAAAAGAATGTGAACGATTCAAAAGGCGAACCTGAGGAGGATTCTCATGAATCATAATGAAAAGAATCATCTAAAATATAAAATACTGATCATTGATGATGACGAAGATTTGTCAATGATTATTACAGATATGCTTACGTCCTATGGGTATGCCGTGACATGTGCTGCAGATGCCGAAAGTGCATTTGCACTTCTGTCCGACAATACCTATCATATTATTTTATTAGACATCAATTTGCCGGACAGTGATGGGTTTGAGTTGTGTAAAGAACTTAGGAGAACCTCCACGGTTCCTGTTATATTTGCCAGTGCAAGAACAAGCGAGACTGACCGCATCACAGGTTATGATATCGGCGGTGACGATTATCTGCCAAAACCATATTCCATGAAAGAGCTGCTGGCACATATCGGTGCCATTCTCCGCAGGACATACGGGTTTGGAACGCAGGAGCAAATCATCAGGTTTGGAAATGTGACTGTGAATATAACAGCAAGAAGTGTGGAAAAGAACGGTACCGCACTCTCTCTTTCTTTGAGGGAATTTGATCTGCTGGCTTATCTTATTCAGCATAAAAACACAGCGATTACCAAAGAAAAATTGCTATCGGAAGTGTGGGGAGCGTTTTCAACCGTTGAGCCGTCAACACTCACAGTGCATATACGCTGGCTCCGGGAAAAGATAGAGGATAATCCGGCAGAACCTATCTTTATCAAGACAGTTTATCGTGTGGGTTATATGCTGGAGGTATGTGATGAAAGCTAAATTAATTTTGATAACTATTATTTTTGCATTGATTGTTATCTCAGTAACCGCTACACTGTATGTATCTGACAAATCCGTTAATTCCTCCGATATAAAATCGGACCAAATTGTTGCACTCAATGAGATTGACAAACTGATGGATATCGATGATGAAATGGCAAAAGAAAAAATAAGTGAACTGGAGCAGAATCTAAGAGAAACGGATGCCAGAGAAAAAAACAGCAGACATTTATGGATGTTCTGTGGAATAAGCCTTCTTTTTTTGGTTTCTGTCTTTGGATATATCTGGTTTTCTATTTTGAGACCCTTTGATAAAATGAAAAAATTTGCGGGTGAGGTTGCCAAAGGTAATTTTGATGTGCCTCTTAAATATGAGCGCTCCAATTATTTTGGCGACTTTACATGGGCATTTGACAGTATGCGAAAGGAAATCACAAAAGCACGTCTGAATGAAAAAGAAGCCATCGAAAATAATAAAACAGTCATCGCAACACTTTCACACGATATCAAAACGCCCATCGCTTCAATACGTGCCTATGCGGAGGGACTTGAGGCGAATCTTGACACAACTCCCGAAAAACGGGCAAAGTATTTAACGATATTGATGCGTAAATGTGATGAGGTAACAAAGTTGACAAACGACTTGTTTTTACATGCACTGTCAGATTTGGATAAGCTGAAAATTAACACGGAGAGATTTAAAATCTGCTCATATATGAAGAATGCAGTCAGTGAAATTGCTGCAGAGCAAAACGACGTGAAGTTTACAATGCCTGATTTTGAAGTCACCATATCGGCAGACACGAACAGACTGATGCAGATTACAGAAAACCTTATCAATAATGCCAGGAAATATGCGAAATCACAGATTGATATATGGATGATAAAAGGCACTGGAGATGTGGAATTGCATTTTCGGGATTACGGTAAGGGGATACCCGATGAAGATATGCCCTTTATCTTTGAGCAGTTTTATCGTGGAAAAAACTGTGGCGGGGAGCAGGGTTCCGGATTGGGGTTGTATATCGTGAAATATCTCACTGAAAAGATGAATGGAAAAGTACTTCTGCATAATCATTCTGATGGGCTGGAAGCGGTTGTGAGCCTGCCATATATCTGATTGCTTCATCTCTGCGGTTTTAACCGGTTCTTAAGGACTTCTTAATAACTTTTCTGTTAGAATGATGACGAAACGGGGAACTGTTCCGGAAACATAAGTATTTCAGAAAAATAGTCAGGTTCCTTAAGATTATTACCATACAATGGAGGATTTGTCATGAAGCAATCAATTCTATCAGCAAAGGACTTGTGCAAAAGCTTCGCGCACAATGGCGGTCAACTGCATATCATCAGCAATGTGGATTTAGACATCTATGAGGGAGATTTTACCGTCATTATGGGAGCATCAGGCTCAGGAAAATCCACCCTGCTCTATTCCTTAAGCGGTATGGACAGGGCAACGGAAGGTCAGGTGCTCTATGGTGACACGGATTTAGTAACGGCCAGCGAAAATACCTTAGCGAAGCTGCGTCACACAGATTTTGGTTTCATTTTTCAACAGATGCATCTGGTCAGCAATCTGTCATTGTTTGAAAATGTGGCAGTATGCGGCTATCTCAACAAATCGGTGCCGGCGGCAGAGGTGAAGAAACGCACCAACGAGTTGCTTGAGAAAATGGGGATTTCCCATATCAAAACCCATCTTCCTTCACAGGTATCCGGTGGGGAACAGCAGCGGCTTGCCATCGCGAGAGCTGTCGTCAACAAGCCAAAGCTGTTATTTGCCGATGAGCCCACAGGTGCATTAAACAGAAGCAATACCATCGAAGTGCTTAACCTGTTAACGAAATTGAACCGTGAAGGGCAAAGTATTTTAATGGTCACCCATGATATTCGTGCTGCGTTACGAGCTTGTCGCGTGCTGTATCTGGAGGATGGAAAAATCACAGGGGAGCTTTCCCTTCCGCCGTACAACAGGGAAGAAGAACCGAGTCGGGAAGTGCAGGTCAATGCCTGGCTTTCGTCGATGGAATGGTAGGTGTGATATGGAAATTTTGACAGTTTTAAAGGCAAATATCCGCCGGAAGAAAGGTTCCTTTATCGGCATTATTGTATTGATGCTCATTATATCCATGGCACTGACTGCTTTCTTAAGTATCTGGCAAAACTGTACAGAGAGTATCAAAAATGCGCTGGAATACGTCAGCGCGCCCGATATTACCGTCTATATAGCAGGCAATAACAGGAGTGATGAATTGATTGAGGCGCTTGAAGCCCATGAATTCGTTGACCGGGTAGTGCAGGTAGAAGTCTCTGCGAATTATCTTGCTTTTGATGGAGAAAAGGATGGAAATTACTTTTTTCTGCAAAGCTATGACAGTACAAAATTAAAAAGACTGAAGGATGACTTAAGCGGCTATTCTGATGTGGCGGATCCACCTAGGAAGGGTGAAATCTATGTGACACAGGGCACTTTGACAAGAAATCATGCAAAATTAGGAGATGTGGTAGAGGTTTACAGTGATGATTCTTCTAATGAATCTGTTAAAATGAAAATCGCAGGGATTGTCGTAGAACCGGTACACGGTGCGTCTGTAATGGGCTGGAAGCAGGCATTCGTGTCGAAGGAAGATTACGAAATGCTCTTAGGCAGGTCAGAGACATCAATGTATATGCTGAAAATATATAAGCGTTCAGGCTGTGGGTTAAGTGACAGAAGCCTTCGCAGACAATTAAACAGGGATACCTCTGTGATTGACAAAGCGATCGGGTCCCTGACAAAATCAGAATCTCTGCATTATACAAGTCTTTTTACTGAGATTACCATATCCGTTTTGCTTGTATTTCTTGTCTTTCTCATGGTAATTGTGCTG
>CACXFV010000113.1 GCA_902767015.1 uncultured Lachnospiraceae bacterium
AGGCTGGAATGATGGTCATACCGCCGGAATTAATGAAGGCTGGAATGATGCCAGTCTGCAAAAGGGATTACAGGTATTTATCAACTGTAAGAAGCACGGAATGACAGACGAGGATGCGAAAGCAATTGCAGAGATTACAGATGAGCAGATGAAGATGGCATATGAAAAAATGAGCCGGCAGCAATAAAGTCAGAAGAAGCGTAAAAAGGTGTATTTTCGCTTTATTTATTGATAAGGAGTATTCCTCACGTCAAAATAAATTTTTTAATCACATGTAAGATACCCTCCTCATCATTAGAGCGTGTTACATAGTCAGCGGCCTGCTTTACCGTATCCTGCGCATTTTCCATGGCAACACCGAGCCCTGCTGCCTGAATCATTGATATATCATTAAAGCCATCTCCACAGCAGATCATTTCTTCGCTGCTGATGCCGAGCATAGTCAAAAGCTTAAGCAGAGATTGGGCTTTATCGACATTCTGAGGCATTATTTCAAGGAAAAATGGCTCAGAAAAATAGATACTTAAAAGAGAATTATATTTTGCTTTAAGCTTTTGCTGAATCTTTGTGAGTACTTCATGTTCGCCTGTCATGAGACATTTATTGACCGGATAATCAATGTAAGAGACAAAATCATCAACCTCTTTAATATCAAGACCATTAATAAATGCTTCCAACTTGATATATTCATCAATGCCATTGCCCGAGATTACCAAGTCGCCATCATAGCTTATAATGCCGGCATTGCCCTCTTTTGCCGTATCAAAAAGCTGAGGGATTACCTCAGGGGGAAGTGTTTTTTGGAATACAATGCTGTCTTTTTGACAATCGATTATCTTGGCGCCGTTGAAGGGGAGAATATAACCGCCATATTTTTCAAGTGCCAGTTCTTTTGCCAGTTTTCTTATTCCGGGAGTTGGTCTTCCGGAAGCCAAAGCCACCTTAAATCCCAGCTGCTGTATTTTCAGTAAAGCATCAAGAGTGTCTTTTGATATTTCTTTTTTTGAATTTGTGAGTGTTCCATCTAAATCCAGTACAATTATTTTATATTTCATTATTCTATTTCCTTTCATAATACGTTAAAACAAAAAGTAGTATTTTGGTAAAAATACCCATGAAAAATATTTTATAAAGGGGATAACCTCAGACAAATCAGCAAATACAGGGCAGAACACTGCACTGCCGAGCGTCAGCAGAGGTATCATAGTGGCAAATATAAACTGGTTTGGAGTCACCAGATAAATCATATATAGATATATACAACATATCAGCATATAAATAAGTAATCTTAAAATTTCAACCAACAGGCCATCACTGATGCCACATATATATATCGTAATAAGCACCACAACACTTGAGATAAGTGTCATTATAAAAATTTCTGACATTTTTGCAAGCGTTCTTGTGTTGCCGGAAAAAGCAAAAAATATACCGCGTTTATTATCCTTATACAAATTCAAGACACCCATGAATCCCGCGAACATTACAAACATAGATAATAACCCATTCACAGAAGCGAGAGAAAAAGAGGTATATAATTTTGAGTTGTCAGTGACTTCACTTTTGGAATTCATAAACTCAAAAGAAAATGTGGCATCACTATTAATATATTCGTCGTAGGCCGGTCGCAATAGCTCCTCTATTCCGGACAAATCACTGTCCTTAAACACAGCATCAGTTCTAATATATTCAATTAGTCTGTTGAACACATATTCCCTGAAAATTTCAGAATACACATATTCATTTGCCAGTGATACGGTCATTGTGGCAGGTGAAGTATACACCGTGATTAAATCCTGCATATCGCTGGCAATCAGCATTTCATCAAAATCCGAAGGAAAATAATAACCACATTCATATACACCGGTCATGACCCGTTTTTTTAATGTTTCAATGTCGCGACACTTTTCAAATCTGACACTTCCGTACTGAGTTGCGATTCGGTCTATGATATTATTAGCGTAATCAGTTTCATTTTCAAGAAAAATGCCTGCTGTGATATTGGGACTGCTATGTTTGGTTACGTTATTTTTATATAAAATGCTTAGAATCGGAATCAGTATCAGTAATATCAAAAAAGATAGTCTTCTAAACGCTCTCTTGATAAACAAAATGTTACATAATAATAATTGTTTCATAGATTAATACGACCTCCCTCGATGGGTGCATCCTATGTATTTTCATTCGATTTTGCGTTTTTTTGGCCACAGGAATGATAGAGAATATGATATTTTATCAATACGCCAATGGCGGTAAATCCCACAGAAAAAAACATAATCGGTAAAATATAGCCGGTTGCCAGTCCTCCATTAAAGGATATTCCTGTACAGTTCATCAGGTAAGTTGTTGGCATAAATTTTGCCAGCGAGCTAAAAGTTTTAGGCAAAAATATAGAAGGTAAAAAGGCACCTGATATGAAAGCGGAGGAGAGGGTGGCGATAAACAATAAAAGCATGGAATTAAGTTTGTTTTGGGTTGTTCCACATAAAAATGTAATAATAGAGCTGGAACAGAGACATAAAAGTATTCCGTTTGCAATCGCTTTGATAAAACTGAGGCTGCTGTTGAATTTCACAAATGCATTAATCACTGAAAATATGATAATGGCAGATGCATAGATGACGAATAGCATCAGAAAAATACATAACATATTTACCATATATTGCATGAAAATGTTGATTCCATTTTGGTTAAGCTTCAGTGAAATGGTATTGTTAGTATTTGCGCGTATAATAAATACGCAACCCAGCAACAGCATTACTAGAACAACACCGGAGGATATATAGTATACATCGGTATCAAATGAACCTGTCGCATAGAGTTTTTCTTTGTTATAAATATTATCACGGAGCAGAGCTCTGGTAAGAAATTCCGCATTCAGTTCAGTGTTAGCAGTTTTTTCCGCTTCATATTCATTTTGTGAACTGTAAAAATCATACTCTGTGTAGGCGCCGGCCTGAGCAGCCTTTAATGTGTTCTGTGTAGCGATACACAGTTCAGTGGCAATGACTGTCACAATGGAGGTGTTTGCGGGAAAATATACCCGGATGGGATAATTATCGCCAACCATAATACTATGCATAAAATTCCGGGGTATGACAACACCTAGCAGCGCCTTATTACTGAGTGCCATATCAATTGCCTGCTTGGCAGTTGTTTTTTCAACATGGTAAAGGCTGCTGAGACTTTCCGCAGAGGCAAGGGAGGACATGACAAGCTGGACAGTATAGGAATCATCCTCAGAAGCAAATGCCAGTGTCTTGACACCATTTCCTTTTCGATAATACATGAGTTGACCAACACAAAATGCCACTGAACCGATGACAATCGATAATGCCACTGCGCCGATAATTAAATATGGTAACAGCTTAAAATGTCTTTTTAGTTCAAGTCTTAAATAAACAAATTGATTCATACAAACTCCATTCCGAAGTAATTACTTCGTTGCAATTCCAAATAATTTTTTGAGTTCTTCCTCTGACATATCTGTCAGCTCATATCTCGTACCGATAAGCTTATCAACTTTAACGCTGTCTGTCCTGATTAACAGCTTTCCGCTTAAGGTCATTAAGTTAGAAAAACCATCATTGATGTAAAGCTTATTCAGTAATACATCCAGTGATTTCCCTTTTGCGATATTCGAAAATTCGCCATCACATGTGACAGAAAAATTGTCAGCTTCATTAGGCGTGACAATAGAAAACTTATATTCAAAAGAATTGTCTGTTGTATCAACCTCTGAGAGCCTGTTAATCTCAATAGAGTTTTCACCATTGATATCACAGTAAAAATGGTCATTTACTTTCTTCAGGTCACTATCTTCGCTGGTTCTTTCCAATATCATATTAAATATGGCAGAGTCATAGCCGAGCGTAAGGGTACACTTGGCATTATTCAACGGATTGAGGTCATTTTGTGTTACCATATTAAAATTCAAGTCAAGTATCTGTTCTGAAATTTTGATATCATTATCACAACTGATGCCGGTAATCAATCCTTCGGAATTTTGCCACACTGTGAAACTAAAATCTCCTTTGTGAGCAAGGGCAAATGCAGAGGCCGAGGACCGGAGGTTGAACAGGATATCATCCATGGTTGTGGTTAAATCCGCGGGTTCCCCGGAGGCCGGTGTCTGAATCAAGTTGTGACCGGCAGCATAGACAAGCGTCGGATACACCATTCGATACAGATACTCATTTTCAAAAGTAACGGTAAGGATACACTTGACCAGTGCTTCAAATCCCTCTTCGGTCAGGGTATAGGTTGTACCGCTGTTACCATATGTATCAGGATTTGAAGCGCTTGTGGTAATGCTCTCTGCTATTTTTATATACTCCTTTGGATACCCGTCTTTTATGGAATAATAGTAGAGACTTATGATATCCAGACCACCATACAAATCTGACCAGTTACCGGACAAATTCTTCACGATATCCTCTGATAAAAGGTTGTCAACAAAAGGAGAAAGTTCTTTCTCTTTTAATCTCGCCAATGCTTTGTCATAATTTACTGAAAAAACTTTTTCGGACTTTGTCGGAATCTTAAATAAAAGTGCTGTATTATCCATATAAACATCTGCAGAGAGTGCATTTGCAGAGCGATATTTTATGTCAAGGTCTAATCCGAGCCGCTTATCAGCAGCCAGGTGCCGGAGGTCAAAATCAAGAGAAATGCCTGCCACATCATTGTTTGCTTCTTTGAGATTTTCAATGGTAAAATTGCCGGAAATCATTGATTTGCCGGATAATATTTCTGCACTGACTTCATGTGTGCCCAGATACTCGGATACAGGATTGTCAAAGTGCCATAAATTTGCTGATATGGAGGTATTGCCGGAATCCGGGTGGGCATTTTTTCCGGCAGGGTGTGACAGTCTGCTGATGATAACCACCATAACTACAAAACAACAGCATATGGCAAACACAATAAAAAATATATAATGAGATTTAGAATTGGCTGAGGGTGTCACAGATGAGGAGTCTAACGACTCGCTATTTTCCTCTGTTTCTGTGCCGACCCTAAAAAAAATATCGGAAATCTGTTCATTTATCAAGTCTTCTTTTTTCTTATGATTAAACATGATAATCCTCGTTTCTGAAAAATAGTGGGCTCTATAACTGTTCTATGATATCAGTTCGATGAGCGTTTTATCATCAAGCCCTGTTTCAATTTGTTGTAAATTGCTGTCTTTTAGCAGATATAATTTATCACATACGGATAATTCGTTCTGGTCGTGAGATACGACAATAATGGAATAACCCAGTTGAGAAGTAAAACTTTTCATGTATTCTCTTATCTTATATTTACCGGCCAAATCGAGAGCCGCACTAGGCTCATCCATAATCAGAAGTTTAGGTTTACCCAACAGTGCGATGCCGATACTAAGTCTTTTCTTCATGCCACCGGATAATTTTGACACAGTCTTATTCTTAAATTCATGAATACCAAGCTGGTGAAGAATACCTTCTTCCAGTTCTCTGTTAAGTGAAGCCTTGTTGCCGCCATACCAGAGGCGGAGATTGTCAAATGCGGTGAGTTCGTCAATCAGAGGATTTTCCTGCGGTACATAGCTGATATATTTGGCGATATGCTTCGGTGAGTCGGAGATTACCTTGCCATCCACCAGAATGGAGCCGGTGTCACAGGATAAAAGACCGCTAATAATCGAGAGTAAGGTCGTTTTACCACTTCCGTTTGCGCCCACAATTCCGACACATTGACCGGAATTGACGGAAAGACACACATCCTTTAATATTATAGCAGAGCCGTAATTTTTATTTATATTTTTTATTTCTATCATTACAAATCGAATCAATCCATATCCTTTCATTAAATTAAATCAGACCGCGATAGAAAAGCTATCGTCAAGACCAGTCTTACTTAAGAGAATATAACACAATATAAATGACAGGGCAAGATAAAAGATTTGTTTTTGTCAAGGATTTATGATTCATACTATTGAAAAAAGTAAAATATAAGATATAATAAATAAAGAAAAACAGGTGAATCATTGGCAGAATGATAATGCGGCAGGGAAAGGAAAGAGAATGAAAAAGAACAATAGCGGAGATATTACGGCAAAACCCCAAAAAAGAAAGAGAAGATTTGTCATCTTGGTAATATTAATCGCGTTGGGCATTTATGTGATTGTGGGATTTTGTAATACAGGTCTTGAAACGACGCATTATGTATATCGAAGCTCTAAGCTTCCTAAAGAGTTTGATGGATATAAAATTGTTCTGATTTCAGATTTGCACCATAAGAATTTCGGGCATAATCAGTCAGAACTGATTCGAAAGATTAAAGCGGCAAAGCCTGATATGATTGTACTTACGGGAGATATTGTTGATGAGAATCATACGGATATGACGAGTATCGAGAATTTTATTATGGGCATCAGCAGGATTGCACCCGCCTATTATGTGAATGGAAACCATGAACTGGATAAAGATGCAGGTTATCAGTATGAGCGATTGAAAGCTCTGTTACAGGAGTATGGAATAACGAATCTAAACAATGACACCTATGAAGTTAAAAAGAAGCAGGAATCTATCACATTGACAGGAGTGTCTTACTGTGGCGAGAATATAGTCAATAAGCTTACATATGCAGATGAATCAAAGTTTAATATATTACTGTATCACTGTAGCGATGCTTTTGGAAAGATTAGCAGTTATGGCTATGATATCATGCTGTCAGGGCATGCCCATGGCGGCATCATCCGTATTCCTTTTGTAGGGGGAATCCTTGGCAACAATAGAGACTTTTTTCCGAAATATGCAGGCGGTGTATATATAGAGAATCAATGCACCTTATTTTCAAGCAGAGGACTTGGCGATGCAGAGGTTCCGAGATTTTATAATCCGCCCGAAGTAGTTGTGATTACGTTAAAAAGCTCCTAATTGATTTTCTGGAAACATAATCTACAGACACCACTCTCTCCGATGACACCTCTACAGCATAGGTGTTTTCCGGTAATGTATATGTATTGCCGGCCTCATCCTTGTAAGTAAAAGATACTTTTAGTCCCAGAGAGCCGGTTTTCATAAAGTTTACATAACAGTCCTTCATCAACTGTTCACCGGACTTTAAGGCACCTAAATCAAAGTGTTGCTGCTCCTCGGGAATATCGGCGGAGAGGTTCATGGTCACATTTGATATATCAATTATTCCGTCATTAGTGCACCTTACATTGACAAGGGACCTGGCACCGAGTGAAGCCTTGGAGGCTACCGACAACACATTGATCTTAGCTTGCACGGAATGGTGATTCGCGGTGACAGAGAGGTACTGTTGGAATACGCATTGCCATTTTCATCAGAGTAGTTGAATCTGTAGGTCAGCGCAGCACTTTTATAAGGAAATGTCTTCTCAATGTAAAATGTCTGGGAAAACGAAACCGTTTCGTCAGGCGCGATGGATTGAAAATACACCTGATTGACCTGTCCGTCGGTGAGGTGTAAATCCATATCAGGTGTCTGTGCTTCACAGACTACATTATAGGCAGTCGCGTAGGAATTGTTATTCCTGACAGTAATCTTAATGGTAAATTCTCCATCCGGTTCTATATTTTCAGACATAATCTCATATTCCGAAATCTGTATCACAGGGTTGGCGCGTGAAAGCGCAGATGGTACGTCTGCAAAAGCGGTTATCATGCTATTGGTTAATGGGATAACCACAAGGATAATCGCTAACAAGATGAATAATTTATGATAAACAGGTAATATCCTTTTTTAAAACATAGTGCCCTCCGAAGAAAACTAAATTTTGTCAAATGACAGATGATTACCGTGAAGATAACGTTTTTCGGTAAAGTAATCATAGTCTTTAAGGTAATCTTTGTAGGCATCCATGGATACCTTGTTCTGAATCACACCGATTAGATTGGCACCATCTTTTATCAGACGTTCTCGTGCTTCCTCTAAATATTTTCTGCTGGAGCCGTCTAATGCTGCGATTAATATGGCGGCATCGGCTTTAACCGATAAAATATGAGGATCAACGGAAGAATTAAGTGCCGGCACATTTATAATGACAAAGTCATAAGATGAGTTTAAAATCGACAAAAGCTTAGACAGACGATGCGAGTATAGCATACGGAGTGGATTTTTGTCCTTTGTACTGCCACATGGCATGTAGTCTAAATAGTCGGTGTTAGTCTCGTATATAATACTGTTTTCATCTGTTTTGCCGAGAATGTAATCGGTGAGTCCCGTGAAAATATTTTCACTTAATCGTTTATAAGCGGGATTCTTACGCATATCAGCATCAAGCAGGAGTGTCTTCCAACCGGTTCGTGCCAGTGCGATTGACAACTCTATGGCAATAGTGGTAGTTCCGACACCTGGTTCACAGCCGGTCAGCAAAAAAGACTTATAGCCGTTTTTTTCGCGCTGAAGGCACACATTGGCAACAACATTGTCAAAAGCATTTACAACTGCAGAATTCGTGGTGTGGTATAGATTAATAACTTTATTCATGAGTTTGCAAATCCTTTCTGGTTGAATTGAAGCTTCTTAATACTAGTAAATAAAATCACGATAATTGTGCATTTTTCACAATAAAATAAAAAAAACATACACTAATATTAGCATATTATACAAAATGTTACAAGGATAAATTGTAGATAAAAAAAATCTCTGTTTTTATGAAAATATGTTGACTTTTGTGCCATAGTCAGATAAACTAATACATAGTGAATGGAAATTTTGAGTATAAATTAGCATTAATTATAAAGCATGGGTACTAGAGATTCCGGGTGGGAAAAGGTGTTCTTGGTAGAACGGCGGTAAGTGATCTTAACGATATTGCTACAGATGGGGGAATTGGTAAATCGGGAGATGAATTGAGATGACACAGGAAGGACGCGAATATATTTCCGGCTTCATCAGGATTTTAGGTGGGGATGAATATATAATCCGTATCATGAAGCAGAATTATTTGGTGGAGATCAGTCAGGAGGATTTTGACAGCTTCAACCTCTCAAAAGATAATATAGATGGATTTTTATGTAACTTGTCAGGAGCAGATATTATAGAAGCATATGCTCCTTTTTTGAGTGTGCTTAAAGAGATGGTAGTAAAGTATGAGATAGATTTAGACCGGCTCATGGAGGAGAATGAAGTGTACAGTCTTCATCGTGAGATGTTTAAGAATTATGTTAAAACCGGCTATGCAAGACGCTCAGAATTTCTTTTATTGAGTGAACTTCAGTATGAAAAGAAGCATTTTGTAAATGGATTGGTCAATATGCTTTTAGACATTGCGAAGCTTCATTCTGTTGTCGTACTGATTAACAATGCCAACCAGATGTGTGATTCCACCATGGATATACTGGACTGTCTGTCAAAGAAGACAAGTTCTCGCTTTAAGGTACTTTTGATTACCAGCGAGGTGGGAAATGTCAAGGGATATTTGAAGGAGCGCTATGATAAGTTTATTTTGGACAATGATGTTCAGGGAATGGTGATAGATGGTGCTCTTGATGAAGATGAGAATACAAGAAAAAAAGACAAGACATTTGTCTTTAAAAACGCAGACTTTGAATTGCGTATGATTGATAATATGGTTAACTCCATGGCAATCCCGCAGGCAGAATATTATATAGATTTAATCTATCAGAAGGTAGAGCTTGAGAAGGTATATGTGACAGCGCAATACAGAATGAAGATGTTGGCATTGTACATCGCAATATGCATTTTTCAGGACAACTATTCGTATGCATTGATTCTCTGTGATAAATATAAGACATTTACCATTAAAGGCAAAGAAGACTACATGAGGTTCCATTATTATTACTATAGGGCTTTGGCAGATATGTACATAGGAAATGAGGAGGATGCTGTTAATGATTCGGATGGCTGTATGGCTGTTGCGAAAAAGATCGGGGATGAATTTATGATTTTTCAGTCCATGCTGATAAAAAATATGTCATTTTCGTCCGGATGGAAGAATGTATGGATTTGCAATGCCGCCACTGTGGTACCGGATGGCCTTATTGGGTTGTGTTACAAATACAATTATCTGAATCATTTATCGCATGTTCTGGTATATAGTTACCATAATTATAGTAATCTTTATGCGACGCCTGAAGGAATAGAGAAAAAGATTCCACATGTCATGGAGGGTATAGAGATTGCAAAGAAGCTTAAGAATGATGCGTTTTTAGTGGATGCATACAGAAAGTGCATCATGATGGCATCCTGTGACGGCTATTTTGAGACGGCCACATATTTCTATATGAAGTCAGTGGAGATTGTGCAGAAAAGTGATGACAAATTTGAGGAGGCCAACATCTATAACGGACTCGGGTATAATTGCTGTACGGCTGACCGATTTGAAGAGGCGAATAATTATTACAATAAGGCGCTGGAGATTTTTTATGATGAAAAGGATAGTGATTTTGTCCTTGAAACTTTGTATAACATGGGAATGAATGCAGTGCTGGGCGGAGATTATGTTCATGCGGTCGAATATATGACGACGGTTATTAATGTGCTTAAGATGTTGAAGAAAGACCGTTTAAGAGTGTGTAATATCGCTAAAGTATTGGGACTTATTGCTGTGGGTGCCTATAAGATGGACAATTATTATGTTGCACAGATTTATCATGGGAAGGCGAGGCAATTTTTGAGCCATATCATTGGATATGCGATTGAAGATTTTGAAAATTATCTGTGGAGTGATGATATGTTTCTCTACTATTATGTGGAGGCGTTGATTCAGACAGGAAACGGAAAGATTGCGGAAGCATTTGTGGCATATGATAATGCGGAGGTGCATCTGATACAGAGTGTTGGCAGTAAGTTTTTGAATTATGCATTGTTTGCTGTCGATAAGGCAAAGCTGTTGCGAAAGACCGGCAGGGAGCAAGAAGCTGTGGAATTGTTGACAGATGCCAGGGATTACTACGCAGGTCGTGGTAATGATGTGAGAGTGGCGATGTTTAACGCCTATATCAACGGTGAAGAATGGAAGGCACCGGAACTTGTTTTGGATATGAAGAATGTCACTATCAGTGATATTATTGAGGATATAAGGCTTGAGAGCATAGGACGCGAACTCAATGCCACAAGGCAGCAATTGAGATTTTTTGGAACTTTTCAGGAACTTGTGAATAACGATTACGATTCGGCAAGGCATTTGATGGAAACACTTGCCATGAATTTTAAAATGAACTTTAAACTCAGTCATATGCTGATTATTGGCTACATGAATCATTCAGCGAGAGTGGATTACAGCGATTTAGAGTATGATATTCCGGAAGAGGATATCGACGTGATTGTTGACTATTTTAAAGAGAATACCACAGGCTTTGCACTGTCGGATTTCAGTAATAATCACAGCGATTACAAGGAGATTCTGCAGGTATTTTCAAAGAGTAAGATATCCTCGATTATTGCGGCACCGGTATATCGTTTTGAGAAGCTTCACAGCGTTTTCATTACACTGGTTGAAATATCAGATACATGGAACTCGCAGGTGGAGAGGGATATCCTTGATGATAACGATATTTATATTTATATGATTGTATTCCGGCAGATTGTAGACGCGGTTGAAAAGTTTAAATTAAATGACAGATTAAAGCATCAGGCGGTCACAGATGAACTGACAGGTCTGTATAACAGAAATGGATATTATAAGATACTTGACAAGTTTGTCGCAGATGCCGAAAAGCGTGGACAGGGCAATGATATCACGATTATGTATATGGATTTAGACCACTTTAAGTACTATAATGACACGTTCGGACATCATGTGGGGGATGAACTGCTGAAGAAATTTGCAGATATTTTTGTAGCGGCCTGTGGTAATAATGGTTATGTTATTCGATTTGGCGGAGATGAGTTTATTATTCTTCTTGATACTGTGGATGAGAAAATCATTGCTCAGACAATTAAGGATATATACAGGCAGATTCAGGAGGAGAGAGGCTTCGTGGAGTTTGTCAGAAAAATTAAAAAGGATGGGGTAGAGGTTCCTGACAGTTGCTACGCGAACTGTTCTATTGGAATTGAGAAGGGAATCGATCTGAAAAGTATAGAAGAATATGCGGAGATTGAAAAGCATGCAGATGCGGCGCTCTACTACGGTAAGGAGAGGGAACGGGGCAGAGCAGTGTATTATGCGGAGCTTGACTGTAGATAGAATGGAGATTTAGATTGAATGACAGGTAATGAAGCAGTCCATAAGGTTATGGATGAAGTAAAAAAAGTGATAGTGGGAAAAGATGAGGTCATTAGAAATGTGATGACTGCCATTATTGCAGATGGACATATTTTAATCGATGATATACCCGGAGTAGGTAAGACCTCCATGGCGTTGGCTTTTTCAAAGGCAATGTCGCTTGATTACAATAGAATGCAATTTACACCGGATGTTTTGCCATCGGATGTGACGGGCTTTACGATGTTCAATAAGAAGAGCGGAGAGTTTGAATTTAAAGAGGGTGCCGTAATGTGCAACCTCTTTTTAGCTGATGAGATTAACAGGACATCCTCTAAGACACAGTCTGCGCTGTTAGAGGCCATGGAGGAGGGAACGGTCACAGTAGATTCTGTTACGCATAGTCTGCCGAGTCCCTTTAATGTTATTGCAACTCAGAATCCCGTAGGTTCTGTGGGAACTCATATGCTGCCGGAATCACAGCTTGACAGATTTATGTTCTGTGTATCCATGGGATATCCTACTGCGGAGAATGAGGCGAGACTGCTTAAGGAGAAGTTTGGTAAAAATCCTCTTGACAGTGTGAGACCGATTATTGACAGTAAGGGACTTGGTATTATCAAGAGAGAGACGTCAAAGGTGTTTATTCACGATGAGATTTATCAGTATATTGCCAAAATATCAGATGTGTCGAGACATATGAATGAGATTGAGCTTGGCATCAGCCCGAGGGGAAGCGTGGCGGTGATGCGGTCCGCACAGGCAGCAGCGTACATTAACGGAAGAAATTATGTTGTTCCTGATGACGTGAACGAGATTATTGTGCCATGTGTGCGGCACAGAATTGTATTGCGCTCACACAGTAAGTTATCGGGCAATGCATTGAATGAAACAATTGGAAAAATTCTTGGAGAGGCAGCGAGATAATGCAGATAAGACGTAAATTATGTTTTTTAAGAAATGTATTATATATTTCCGTTATATTGCTTCTTTTGCTCGGTATCATGTTTTTGTATACGGATTACAGTGCACAGATACCTTTTAAGCTTGTGCTGGATGTCCTTATTATACAGCTTGTATTGTTTAGGATTTTTGCATTCCGGGTGCGGATTGATATTCAATGTGTGAATGGAAATATTGCTTATAACAATGAAGAGATAGATTTTGTCATGTTCCTGAACAAGAGGGCATTCTATCCTTATAAGCGGGTGGAGTATACCATCCGATACAAAAATCAATATGATGAGAAGTATCAGACAAAGAAGGTAAAGTCAGAGCTCAGTGAGAAAAAGTGTCAAAATGCGGTAGAAAAACTTGGTTTTTTAAAATGTGGTTTTAATGAAGTGATAATTGAAGATATTGTAATATATGATATGTTTGGATTGGCAAGTGCAAGTCTGAACAGAAGAATGAAGCAGGAGGACAGGCATAAGTGTTTGATAGTGTTGCCTGCTGTGGTGGATGTGGAGATAGATGAAGGAAATCTGTTAAACCTTAACCATGATGAGGCGGAGGATTATTTTGGAGAAAATGGTGCGGATAACAGCTTTGATAATTATGAGATTCGCCGGTTTATGGCAGGAGATAAGCTGAATAAGATTCATTGGAAGCTGAGTACAAAGACGGATGAGCTTATGGTCAGGGACAGCAGGTACGAGACGGACTCCATGATTTATGTGTTTTTTGACTTGTGTCAGTCATCTGATATGGATGAAGAGTTTGGAAAAAAGACTTCTGTGTGTGCAAAATTATTAAATATGGGTTATCCTGTGTATATGACGTGGTTTGAATATAGCAGCAGGATAGGAGACTATGTGAGAAAAAGAAGATTCGTGAATAATGTAAAGAGACTTGAGGAGGGTGTGATAGAGCTTATGAAATGCCCTCGTTACAGCCGTGAGGATAAGGTCACCATGGGGACAATCGGCGGATATTAGGAAAGATGTTTAAAGTCAATGAGTGTATCAGAAAAAATATATGATTTTATTGGAAAGTGGATTATCATTGTGCTTGGAATCACGGGAAGTGTTTTTTCGTTTCTGAGCGTTTTTGGGATAAAGATTTATGCGCCGGCAGCAATATTGCTTACAATAGTTGTTACCGGGGTTTTTCTTGCTGTCTCAAAATTAAAGAAAGGAATCCGGGTGGCAATCAGGCTGCTGATACTGGCCGTTTTGGTAATTCTCATTATTCTTTTCAGAAAAGCACTGGTGATTGGGATATGCTATGCCTCGGATAATGTGATACATGCCTATAATGACTATTTTTCGGACAATATCCTTGGTTTTTATGATGAGAGCAATAAAATTCTTCCTTTCAAAAAGTGTTGTACTATTCTTGCATTGATTGTAGTGGCAGTGTATAGTTACATTCTGGTCATTGCTACATGGTACAAGATGTTTGCCTCCATTCATATTCTGTTGTCGGTTCTTTTTGTGGTACCGGGGCTGGTACTTGGTAAGGTGCCGGACTCTTTTCTTGTCAGTTTTCTTATCATCTATTATATGCTCTGCTTTATGTATCAGCGGAACAAGATGGTTTATCCGATACGAATGGCATTGCTCATGCTGGTAAGCGGGATGATTGTAGGACTGATATTTTTGCTGAGTCCTCCGTCAAAGTATGACGGCGAGGCAAGATATAAGACGGCAAAACAAAAATTAAATGATATATCCATGAAGTTTAAGCTGGATGATTTTTCAATGAACAATATAAAGTCGCTCTTTAAGGACAATGATGTGATTGCCAATGGAGGCGTGAGCGGGGGAAAACTAGGAGAAGTGGGAACTGTTAAATATGCAGAAAAGTTAATGCTGATAGTTACCATGGCACCTGATGACAACATTGTCTATCTCAAGGGATATGTGGGAACGGATTATACAGGAAACAGTTGGGAGGATATGTCGAGCGGGGATGCAGAGCGTTTTCGCCATATGTGTAAGGAATATCAGAAACAGTATGGAATGGATTCGGAAGAACTGGAAAGTGAGATGTTTACGCCGGATTTGATGATGCTTGGCATAGACAATTTATCAAGAACGATGAAAATCCGATATGAGGGGGCAGGCAGAGAGTATCGGTATATTCCGTATTTTAGCGATATCTATTTGGAGGATATCAACTATTATTATGGAATGAGACCAAAGACCGGTAAAAGACTGAGTTACGAGTATCAGTATGTAAGTCTGTCAGAAACAGAGATGTGTAACGCCCCTTATTTCTATGGACAGGAGAACCTAAAGGCAGTGTCACTTGAACCTATGGTGGAGGAATTTATTTATGAGAGCGAGTGCAATGTCCCTGATGAACTGTGCCGGTTATTCTCCGGTTTGGGCTTTGAACAGAATTGTTATAATGGTACAAGTGCCAGTCTTATTGAATGCATCAGTTCTGTCAGAGAATATCTGAATAGTAATACGATGTATACACTTTCACCCGGAAAGCTTGAAAAGGGAAAAGATTATGTCGAAGATTTTCTTGTCAATAAAAAACAGGGATACTGTACTGCTTATGCCAGCACCGGTGTACTGATGTTAAGATATATGGGGATACCGGCAAGATATGTGACAGGATATGTGATTAAGCCGGGGAGTTATCTGACAAATAGCCGGGGGGATGAAGAGGTGGAGATAGAGGTAAAGGATAATTCGGCACATGCATGGGCAGAGATATATGTAGAGGGACTTGGATTTGTGCCGGTTGAATTTACACCGGGATATGCGCCGAACACAGGCATATCGGTATATGGCAATGATGTTACCACAACACCGAATAGTTCTAATCCCTACCGGGAGACAACGGCGCCAGCAGTAGAGACCACTGCTCCCCAGAGGGAGAGTACAACCTCAAGCCGGAGTGAAACAACCACAGCAAACAGCGTTACAGAGATTGGCGGTGACGCTAAAGCGGCAGATGGCAACGGCGGAATCATTGCTGTTATATGTCTTACGGTGGCGGCAATCCTGCTGGTTATATCGTTGATACTTTACAAGCTGGTAGAAGCCAGAAGAAAAAAATTTGATTACACAACAGAGGATTTGCGACATAATGTGGAAATACTGGGAATACTGTTGGTAAAATATCTGGGCAAGATTGGTATTGTGTATGCTAAAAATATCAATGCCGGTGAGCTTGAGGAGAAAATTGCCAGAAGGCTTTTGCAGGCAGAGAAAAAGGTGGAAAATGAGACTGCCGGCAGGCGGGATTTAAGCAACACATCTGAGATTATTGCGATTCTTCATAAAGCAAAATATGGAGGAAATAATATAGAAATTACAAAAGAGGAGTATGAAAAAGTCAGAAGTTATGTAGAAGATTTTAAAAATAGTTTGCAATACATGAAAAATAAGGTATAATAGGTCGTATGGAGTTTCAGCTGTTTTATTTAAATTTATTTAACGGAGGTATTAAAAATGTTAGTTTCAGCAGAGGACATGCTTAAAAAAGCAAAGGCAGGACATTATGCCGTAGGACAGTTCAATATTAATAATCTGGAGTGGACAAAGGCAATCCTTATGACAGCACAGGAGTTAAATTCACCGGTGATTCTCGGTGTTTCTGAGGGTGCAGGTAAGTATATGACAGGATATAAGACTGTTGTAGGAATGGTAAATGGTATGTTAGAGGAGATGAACATTACGGTTCCCGTAGCATTGCACTTAGATCACGGCAGCTATGATGGATGCTTAAAGTGTATTGAAGCAGGATTTTCGTCAATTATGTTCGACGGTTCTCACTATCCGATTGATGAGAATGTGGCTAAGACAACGGAGTTAGTAAAGATTGCGAAGGAGAAAGGACTTTCTATCGAGGCAGAAGTTGGTGCTATCGGCGGTGAAGAAGATGGTGTCATCGGTAAGGGTGAATGTGCAGATCCTAAGGAATGTAAGGCAATCGCTGACCTTGGTGTTACTATGCTGGCAGCAGGTATCGGTAACATTCATGGCAAGTATCCTGACAATTGGGAGGGATTAAGCTTTGAGACACTGGAGGCCATTCAGCAGCTCACAGGGGAGATGCCATTGGTACTTCATGGCGGTACAGGTATTCCGGCCGATATGATTAAGAAGGCAATCACACTTGGCGTAGCTAAGATTAATGTCAATACAGAGTGTCAGTTATCATTTGCAGAGGCTACACGTAAGTATATTGAAGACGGCAAGGACCTTCAGGGTAAGGGATTTGACCCTCGTAAGTTACTGGCACCGGGCTTTGAGGCAATCAAGGCTACTGTTAAGGAGAAGATGGAATTATTTGGTTCTGTTGGTAAGGCTTAAGAATTACAGAAGACGATTTAAGACAGTTACATGATAGTATGATACCGGATAAGAGGCTTGGGTTACACCCGGGTTCTTATCCGGTTTTAAGATTGATGGTGCAAGGTCGTATTGGAGTGAAGTCATATTATGGAAGAGAAGGAAAAAGAGGTCAGGCAGCATTACATAAAGCTGACAGAATATTTGATACAACATCATCTGACGATTACCACAATGGAAAGTGCCACAGCAGGGCAGATTGCTTCCCTGATTACGGATACAGAGGGCTCATCAGCAGTTTTGAAGGGCGCATTTGTGACATACTGTAATGAAGCGAAGATTATGCAGGGAGTATCGCCGGAGATTATAGGGCAGTATACAGTCTATTCCAAAGAGACGGCAAAGGCGATGGCTGAGGCATGTCGGAATACTTATCAGGCGGACATCGGCATAGGTATTACCGGCACAATGGGCAATGTCGATAAGGCAAACCCTGAGAATTCTGTTCCGGGAAGAGTATATTTTGCCGTCAGCTTAGCGCGGGGAACAAGTGCATATGCGGTGCAGATTGCCGGTCAGCCTTCGCGGTTTGCTTACAAAATGGCTGCTGCCGAAGCAATCTATGAAGTATTGAGAGAGGAGCTGTATATATGAAGAAAAGAATTGTGAAGCATCTGAATGATATGGAGGAATATCTGGAAAGCTTATCTGACAGAACAGAAGAGGAGCTGACAGAGATGTTGGCGCGCCATATGACGGAAATACAGTTTTTCATGCATGAGCGTCTGATTCATCTCATTGTGACGGTGCTGTTTGCATTAGGAACCTTTATGACGATTTTTACTTATCTGCTCACAGATAATATCGGTTTAATTGCCCTTGGTGTTCTGCTTATTGTACTTTTGGCACCTTATATTAAACACTATTATCTGCTTGAGAATGGTGTGCAGAAGATGTATATACAGTATGATAAGCTGTATGAGGAATGCATGAAACGAAAAAAGGATAACAGGTTAGCGGACCGCCATTTGAATCCATGACTGAACAGTTATAAAAAGCAGGCGGGGAAGGATAGAAAATGTCAGAAAGAGAAGAAAAAGTGGCTGTCAACATATCCGTTCGTTCGCTAGTGGAATTTATTCTGCGAAGCGGTGATATCGACAACAGAATCACAGGGCAGATGCAAAGTGATGCAATGGCAGAAGGCTCCAAAATACATAGAAAAATACAGGGACAAATGGGACCGGAATATAAGCCGGAGGTGCCGCTTAAGATTAATATCGATTATGAGGAGTTCTGTATCAGATTAGAGGGGCGGGCTGACGGCATTATTACAGAAGAGGAAGGCGTCACAATTGATGAGATTAAGGGTATGTATAAAAATGTGAAAAAGATGCAGCAGCCTGTGGAGGTACATCGGGCACAGGCGATGTGTTATGCTTATATATATGGTGTACAGAACGGATGTAGCCATATTTCGGTACAATTAACGTATTGTAATCTGGAGGATGAGAGCATCAAACGTTTTCGGGAGGCATATTCGTTAGGAGAAGTGGAGACATATTTTGAGAAAATGATAAGCCGGTATGTCATCTGGGCAAGGTTTATCCTTCAAGAAAAGAAAATCAGGAGAGAGTCGATACAACAGCTTTCGTTTCCGTTTGTATACCGCAAAGGACAGAAAAATATTGTGGCATATGTTTACCGTGCCATTGAAAATCAGAAAACGCTGTTTATTCAGGCACCGACAGGAGTTGGAAAAACGATTTCGACGGTTTATCCGGCCATCAGGGCGGTGGGAGAGGATAAGGCAGATAAAATATTTTATCTGACGGCAAAGACCATTACCAGAACAGTGGCAGAGGAGGCATTTGACACTCTGCGGGAAAAAGGACTGCATTTTAAAACTGTCACCATCACGGCAAAGGAAAAAATCTGTTCCAATTGCGACGACACGTCGGCAATGGATGAGGGTGACGGAACAGGTGGAGCTTTGGAAAAGCCGATTGTAGAGTGTAATCCGGTTAAGTGCAGCAGGGCGAAAGGCCATTTTGACAGAATCAACGAGGCACTGTTTGACATTATCACCCATGAGAATGCCATTACCAGAGAAGTGATATTGCAATATGCGGGGAAACATCAGGTCTGCCCGTTTGAGTTTAGCCTGGATATCAGTAATTTTATGGATGGTGTAATCTGTGATTATAATTATGTATTTGATCCTCATGTCAGATTAAAACGATATTTTGCGGATGGTGCAAAGGGAGACTATGTATTTTTGGTGGATGAGGCGCACAACCTTGTTGAGAGGGCAAGAGAAATGTACAGCGCCACTCTTGTGAAAGAGGATTTGCTGCGTTGCAAAAAAATTGTTAAGGAGAAACGCAGGGGACTTGCCACCGCTTTTGAAAAATGTAACAGGGAAATGTTAAAATTAAAAAGAATCAGTATCGGACAACAGGAAAATGACAGATACAGTTATACGATTCTGAAGGACACAGAGGAGCTTGTGAAACAGCTTTTGAGATTGCTGCATCTGTTGGAAGAGTTTTTGGATGATGATAAAGATTTTGAGGGGAGGGAACTGATACTGGAAGAATACTTTGCGATAAGGAATTATTTGGATGTATATGAATTGTCAGATGATAAATATGAGATTTATTCGGATTTCGGGGAAGAAGGAGAATTTTTTGTAAAATTGTTCTGTGTCAATCCGTCAGGGAATCTCTCGGAATGTATGCGTCAGGGAATTGCCAGCATCTTTTTTTCGGCCACACTGCTGCCGGTGAATTATTACAAAGAGCTGCTCAGTGGTCAGATAGAGGATGATGCGATTTACATTGATTCTCCGTTTGATACAGGGAAGCGTCTGCTAGCAGTGGCGAGTGATGTCAGCAGCAGATATACCAGGCGGGGACGGGAGGAATATTTAAAAATTCTTCAATATATTGACGCGGTCTGTGGAAAAGCAAGAGGTAACTATATGGTGTTCTTTCCCTCTTATCAGATACTCAGGGAGGTAGAACAACTGGCACTTGAGCGGGGCTTTGCGGAGCGTTATCATATTATATGTCAGCAGAGTGGGATGAAGGAGAGGGAGAGAGACGCGTTTCTTGCGAATTTCGATGGGATGGCAAAGGACAAAACGCTGATTGGATTTTGTGTGCTGGGAGGTATTTTTTCGGAAGGGATTGATTTGAAGAACGAGAGATTAATCGGCAGTATTATTGTGGGAACAGGTCTTCCGATGATGTGTGCCCAGAGAGATATCTTAAAGCGCCATTATGACAGCATGGGAAAAGACGGATTTGATTATGCGTACAGGTATCCGGGGATGAATAAGGTATTGCAGGCAGCAGGACGCGTGATTCGGACGCAGGAGGATTATGGCGTGATTGTGCTGCTGGATGAGCGCTTTCTGCAAAAGGCATACAAAACCATTTTCCCACGGGAATGGGGAGACTGTAAGGTAACGGACAAACGGCAGATGGAAAATGAGGTAGAAAGATATTGGAAGTATCTTTCGAGCATCAGTGGGATGTAACATAACATATGGAAAAAAGAGTAGGGGATAAAATTTAACTTGTACACCTGACTATTTTGCATTATTATATTGAGTGAAATTGAGTGAAGGACAGTATGGAAGGACAGGTTTGTCATGCTGTCAGGAGGTAACCAGATGAATTTGCAAATCAATGATAACTTTTTTGAAGACACAATGAACTTAGCACCATGGGATGCCATGATGAAATTAATGGTATGGACACAACTGGGAGAAATCAAAGGCAAAAGAATTCTTGATTTTGGCAGTGGGACAGGTGTGTCGGCGAGCCATTATGCGGCGGAAAATGAGGTAGTGGCTATCGAGCCTTCCTCTGAAAATGTTTCAAGGCGATGGGTTAAAAACCAGTACAGACAGATATGTGGAAAACAGGGAGCGCTAGAGAGTTTTCATGATGCCAGCTTTGATGTGATTTTGTGTCATAACGTGTTGGAGTATGTGGAGGACGAGGAGAGAACAGAGATACTGCAGGAATTTGCGAGAATACTTAAGAAAGATGGCTTTCTCTCTGTTGTGAAGCACCACCGTCAGGGAAGAGTCATGCAGATGGTGGTACTGCTAAATGATTTTGAGGCGGCTGCCGGAGTTTTAAGCGGCAAAAACAGTCTATCATCAAAATATGGTGAAATTAAGTATTATGAGGATAAGGATATAGAAAAATGGTGCCGCAGTCTTAAAATAATCAGTAACAGGGGAATGAGAACCTTCTGGGATTTGCAGCAGAATCAGGAGAGGCACGCAGATACAGGCTGGCAGAGGCAGATGCTGGAGATGGAGTTACAAGTACAGGATATCAGCGAATATCAGAACATTGCATTTTTTCATCATCTCATTTTGAAGAAAAAATAGTGTTGCCTGTGCTTCGCAGGACACAATAAATTCATTTGACAACGTAAATACGATATTGTAAACTTAATTTAAAATGAATTAGAAACGGTAAAATCACATTAAACAAATACAATGGAGGGAATCATGAGCACAGTCAGAAGAGTTTATGTTGAAAAAAAAGCACCATATGCGGTTAAGGCAAAGGAATTGAAACATGAGATTTCCAGTTATCTCGGTATCAAGACCGTGACGGGTGTAAGGGTTTTGGTAAGATATGATATTGAGGGATTGTCGGAGGAGACATATAAAAAGGCATTAAGTACAGTGTTTTCAGAGCCGCCTGTAGATACATTGTATGAGGAAGAATTTTCTTATGATAAGGCTCATGACAGAGTATTCAGTGTAGAATTTCTACCGGGACAGTTTGACCAGAGAGCGGATTCTGCTGAGCAGTGTGTGAAGTTTTTAAAGGAAGATGAGAATCCCGTCATTAAGACCGCCACCACATATGTGATTCAGGGTGAGATTACTGACGAGGAGTTTGAGAATATCAAAGCATTTCAGGTTAATCCGGTAGATTCAAGACTGACAGGACTTGACAAGCCGGCAACACTGGTGACAGAATTTGACGAGCCTGAGGATGTGAAGATATTCAACGGCTTTAAGGACATGGCAGAAGAAGAGTTGCAGCAGTTGTATGATTCTTTGGGACTTGCTATGACCTTTAAGGATTTTCTTCATATACAGAATTATTTCAAAAATGATGAGGACAGAGATCCGTCTATGACAGAGATTCGTGTTCTTGACACTTATTGGTCTGACCATTGCAGACATACGACATTTAACACAGAACTTACCGATGTGAAGTTTGATGAGGGCTACTATAGGACGCCTATTTTAAAGACTTATGAGAGATACATCAAGGACAGAGAAGTTATCTTCAAGGGACGGGAGGATAAGTTTGTATGTCTGATGGATCTTGCTTTGATGGCAATGAGAAAGCTGAAAGCGGAGGGCAGGCTTGACGATCAGGAGAAGTCAGATGAGATAAATGCATGCAGCATTGTCGTGCCGGTTGAGATAGATAAGGAAGATGGCAATGGTGTAATCACTGAGGAGTGGCTTGTGAATTTTAAGAATGAGACACATAACCATCCGACGGAGATAGAGCCATTTGGTGGCGCAGCCACATGTCTTGGCGGTGCGATAAGAGATCCACTGTCAGGGCGTACCTATGTCTATCAGGCAATGCGCGTAACCGGTGCAGCTGATCCCACTAAACCGATGAGTGAGACATTGAAGGGAAAGCTCCCGCAGAAACAGCTCGTAAGAGGGGCAGCGAACGGATACAGTTCCTATGGTAATCAGATCGGTCTCGCCACAGGACTTGTGAAAGAGATATATCATCCTGATTATGTGGCAAAGAGGATGGAGATTGGTGCGGTTATTGCTGCAGCACCGAGATACGCAGTGAAGCGTGAAAAATCTGATCCGGGAGATATCATTATTCTTCTCGGAGGTCGAACAGGTCGTGACGGATGCGGCGGTGCCACAGGTTCCTCTAAGGTTCACACGGAAAGCTCAATAGAGACATGTGGCGCAGAAGTTCAGAAGGGTAATCCTCCGACAGAGAGGAAACTGCAGAGATTATTCAGAAGGGAAGAAGTCAGCAGGCTGATTAAGAAGTGTAATGACTTCGGTGCAGGCGGTGTATCCGTTGCCATCGGAGAATTGGCAGATGGTCTGTTGATTAATCTCGACAAGGTACCTAAAAAGTATGCAGGTCTTGACGGAACAGAGATAGCTATCTCAGAGTCACAGGAGAGAATGGCGGTGGTCATTGCACCGGAGGATGTGGCAGAGTTTATGAAGTATGCTGCCGAGGAGAATCTTGAGGCGACAGAGGTAGCAGTGGTAACAGAAGAACCGAGATTGATTCTTAAGTGGAGAGAGAAAGAGATTGTCAATTTAAAGAGGGCATTTCTTGATACCAACGGTGCACATCAGGAGTGTGCAGTGGAGGTGGAGATGCCGGATGAGAATAATAAATTTTTCGAGACACCGGTAATTGAGGATGTCAAGTCTGCATGGCTGGATACGCTTTCTGATTTAAATGTATGTTCACAGAAAGGTCTGGTGGAGAGATTCGATGGCTCAATCGGTGCCGGTTCGGTATTTATGCCGTTTGGCGGAAGATATCAGCTTACGGAGACACAGGCGATGGTGGGTAAGTTGCCTGTTCTTAAAGGAAAATGTGATACAGTGACGATGATGAGTTATGGTTTTGATCCGTATCTGTCAAGCTGGAGCCCTTATCACAGCGCTATTTATGCTGTAGTGGAATCAACATCGAAAATTGTGGCAAATGGTGGTGATTATAAGAAGATAAGATTTACGTTCCAAGAGTATTTCAGGAGAATGTCAGCCGAACCTGCGAGATGGAGCCAGCCATTTGCAGCACTGCTGGGAGCCTATGATGCGCAGCTTGGTTTTGGACTTCCGTCTATCGGTGGAAAAGACAGTATGTCGGGTACTTTTAATGAGATAGATGTGCCGCCTACACTGGTATCCTTTGCCGTCGATGTGGCAAAGGAGAAAGATATCATTTCGCCGGAATTGAAGAAGGCAGGAGACAAGCTTGTATTGTTCGAAATGGCTAAGAATGAGTATGATCTTCCGGAATATGATAAGATTATGTCTCTCTATGACAAGATACATGAGATGACAGGAAAAGGCGTTATTAATGCCGCTTATGTGGTAGATGCAAAGGGAGTTGCTGCCGCTGTAAGTAAGATGGCATTTGGCAATAAGCTTGGCATCAGAATTAATGAGAACATTAGTAAAGAGAAGTTATTTGAAAAAGGAATCGCGAACATTGTTGCAGAGATAGATTCGGAGAAACTGAATGAATTTGAGACAGCATTTGCAGAATATGGCACTGTAATCGGTGAAGTGACAGACAATAAGGAATTTGCCTATGGCGATGTAATAATTTCGCTGGAGGAGGCACTTAAGGCATGGACAGAACCGCTTGAAAAAGTATTTCCTATCAGAAGAACTGAGGACTATTCCGAGGTGGAGACGGGAACTTACAGGGCAGGAAGTTTTTATGTGTGCAAGAATAAGGTTGCTAAACCGAGAGTATTTATTCCGGTATTTCCTGGTTCAAACTGTGAGTATGACAGTGCAAAAGCATTTGAAAACGCCGGTGCTGATGTGGAAGTCAGGATATTTAGAAATCTTTCGGCAGAGGATATCAGGGCATCAGTGGAGGAATTTGAAAAGGCGATAGAGCAGGCACAGATTATCATGTTTCCGGGAGGCTTTAGCGCAGGTGACGAGCCGGATGGCTCAGCGAAGTTCTTTGCGACTGCCTTTAGAAATGAAAAGATAAAAGAGGCAGTCAATAAACTGCTTAATGAGAGAGACGGTCTGGCACTTGGAATCTGTAATGGTTTTCAGGCACTGATTAAGCTGGGACTGGTGCCAAACGGTCAGATTACGGGACAGGATGAACATTCCCCTACACTGACATATAATGTGATTAACCGTCATATCTCTAAGATGGTATATACCAAGGTGGTATCGAATAAGTCTCCTTGGCTTTGGAAAGCAGAGCTCGGCGGAACGTATGTCAATGCAGCATCCCACGGTGAGGGAAGATTTGTTGCAAATGAGGAATGGATTAAAAAGCTGTTTGAAAATGGTCAGGTGGCGACACAGTATGTCAATGAAAAGGGAATGCCGACAATGGATGAGGAATGGAATGTCAATGGTTCCTACTATGCAATTGAAGGTATTACCAGTCCGGATGGCAGATGCTTTGGAAGAATGGCACATCCGGAGAGATATGGAAGGTCGGTTGCCATTAATATAACAGGTCAGCAGGATATGGGAATTTTTGAGTCGGGTGTAGCGTATTTCCAAGAATAATGGAATATGTCACTCTGAAATGAAAAATTTCCGAGGGTTGCAGCTGAACTGTTACAGAAGTAGAAGGTTTTTTGTCATGGAATAGCCATAGTGAGAAAAGGAGGAATTAAACCATGGATAATAGTATGGGTAGACAGACAAAAAAGAAAAAGCGTTCTGCGAAGTATTATATTCTGGAAGGTATCCGAAAAATCATACTTGTTGTTGCGCTTGGCGTGTTCACCTATGCTTCTTATGAACTTACGAACATATATCTGAATTATAAGGAGGGCGATGAAGCATACGAGAACATGGAAAAGATGTTTGAGATACCGAATGTTGAGGCATCTGAGCAGGAGACAGATGTGTATGGTAATACAATCGTGAATTCTAAGCAGACAACAGAGTGGAATTATGATTTTAATAAGCTGGTCAGTGCGAACAGTGACGCTGTGGGTTGGATCAGACAGGACAACATCATCAGTTATCCCATTGTAGCGGGAACGGACAACACATATTACCTGACACATAATGCGTTACATGCGGAAAATAATGCCGGTGCGATTTTCCTTGATTACAGGGTAGAAGGCGGACTGGAAGCGCAGAATTGTATTATCTACGGGCATGATATGCTGAATGATTCCATGTTTGGTACACTGATAAAGTACAGATCAAAATCATATTATAATGAGCATCCGACGTTTGATATTTATATTGGCGAAAAGGGTTATAAGTACTATGTGTTTGCTGCTTATGAGACAGAGCAGATTGGCGATACGTATTCTTATAATTTTGCCAGTGATGAGGAATATCAGAATTATCTTGACGATTGTATGGGAAGAAGACTGTACGATACCGGTGTCGGCGTTTCTGCCGCAGAGAAGAATAAGATTATCACCTTATCAACGTGCACAAGACATGATCAGACCAAAAGAATGATTGTGCAGATTGTCAGAGGGGAAGAGCTGCAATAATAAATATAAAAAAGTGCTTGCATTTTTTTTGCAAATGAGTTATTTTATACACATGAGAAATAATATTGTTTCGCACATATGATTTTAAGAGGACAAAGGCGTTCCTGCTATAAAGGGGACGCCCTTTTTTGTAGCACAACTCCGATTGGAATGAGGACACCGGTAAAAGGAGGCATCTGTCGGGGATAGGAACATCAAATCTGATATTTTATCATATGTTTTTATAATCAAGTTAAAATCTGAAAATTTAATTTTGAAAGGATGTATGACTATGAGTGAAGCTATCAACGTATCAGAAATTTTTGGAGAAGATGTGTTTAACGACACAGTGATGAAGGAGCGTTTGCCAAAGCAGGTTTACAAGGAACTTAGAAGGGTAATAGATGAAGGTGCAGAGTTAAGACTGGTGGTTGCTGATGTGGTTGCCAATGCCATGAAAGACTGGGCTATTGAAAAAGGTGCTACTCACTATACACACTGGTTTCAGCCGCTTACCGGTGTCACTGCTGAAAAGCATGATTCCTTTATTTCGGCACCGAATGACAGTGGCAGGGTATTGATGGAATTTTCGGGTAAAGAGCTAATCAAGGGCGAACCGGATGCTTCCTCTTTCCCTTCGGGAGGTTTGAGAGCTACATTTGAGGCGCGAGGATATACGGCATGGGATTGTACATCACCTGCATTTGTGAAGAGAGATGCCGCCGGTGTCACGCTTTGTATTCCGACAGCGTTCTGTTCTTATACGGGAGAATCCCTTGATAAGAAGACACCATTATTAAAGTCTATGGAGGCATTGAATACACAGGCATTGCGTATCTTAAGGCTGTTTGGCAATACGACATCTAAGAGGGTAACCCCTTCGGTTGGACCGGAGCAGGAATATTTTCTTGTGGACAGGGAGAAGTATTTAAAGAGAAAAGATCTGATATTCACGGGACGTACTTTATTTGGTGCCATGCCGCCAAAAGGTCAGGAGTTGGATGACCACTATTTTGGAAGCATACGTGAGAGAATTGGTGCGTACATGAAGGATTTGAATAAAGAACTGTGGAAATTGGGGGTATCTGCAAAGACGCAGCACAATGAGGTAGCGCCTGCGCAGCATGAGCTGGCACCAATTTATGCACAGGCTAATATTGCAGTCGACCACAATCAGTTGACAATGGAGATTATGAAGAGAGTGGCCGGTCGTCACGGAATGGTATGCCTTCTGCATGAAAAGCCGTTTGCAGGAGTCAATGGTTCCGGTAAGCACAATAACTGGTCGATTACCACAGATGACGGAATCAATATGCTTGATCCGGGTAAGACACCACATGAGAATAAGCAGTTTTTGCTCGTGCTGACAGCCATTATGAAAGCAGTAGATACACATGCAGATTTACTTCGTGAGTCAGCAGCGAATCCGGGTAATGACCACAGACTTGGCGCAAATGAGGCACCTCCGGCAATCATTTCTATGTTTTTCGGTGACCAGCTGGGTGATGTGTTGAGACAGCTTGTCAGCACAGGAGATGCTACCAGCAGTATCAAGGCAGGACAGTTAAAGACAGGGGTCAGCACGCTGCCGGATTTTAATAAAGATGCTACTGATAGGAACAGAACTTCTCCATTTGCATTTACAGGAAATAAATTCGAGTTTAGAATGGTTGGTTCGTCGGATTCCGTGGCAAGTCCTAATATTGTGCTTAATACCATTGTAGCGGAAGCATTCTGTGAGATAGCAGATGAACTTGAAAAGGCAGAGGATTTTGAACTTGCCGTACATGATATTATTAAAAAATTGGCCACAGAGCATCAGAGAATTGTATTTAATGGAAACGGATATTCTGATGAATGGGTAGAGGAGGCAGAAAGACGAGGTCTTCCTAATATAAAGACGATGGTGGATGCGATACCGGCGTTGACAACAGACAAAGCAATCCGTTTGTTTGAAAAGTTCCATGTATTTACAAAAGCGGAATTAGAGTCACGTGCAGAAGTGCAGTATGAGGCGTATGCAAAGGCACTCAACATAGAGGCTAAGGCAATGATTGACATAGCCAGTAAGCAGATTATACCGGCTGTGATTAAAGCAACGACACAGCTCTCTACATCTATCAATGCAGTAAAGACTGCTTGTGAGGATGCGGATATTAGTGTACAGTCAGAGATGTTGAAAGAGACATCGGCCCTTCTTGTTAAAACAAAAGATGCACTTAAGGTTTTGAAGGCTTCTGTCGCAGAATCAGAGAATAAGGCAGAGGGTAAAGAACGAGCTACATATTTCAAAGATGTTGTGAAGGCAGATATGCAGAAGTTAAGAATGCCGGTGGATGAACTTGAGATGCTTGTTGACAAGGATTTATGGCCAATGCCTTCTTATGGTGATTTGATTTTTGAAGTGTAGGCTGGTGAAAAAACAGGAATTTTGTAACGGGGAATAATAACGATATCAGTGATGTTATTAGTAACCATATTTATAGGTAACAGTTCATGCGGTTTGTGGACTGTTACCTTTTTGGGTTTTTATTGTGTTAATTCATAAATGAGTTGCTTAAGAATGAGGATTTTGCCACAGGTTCTATAGATCTGTATGGTGGTACTGCTATCTGTTGAATATGTGGATTTTTGCAGTAATGTGAAGAAAATATAGAATACCTGAGATAGAGGATTGCAGACAGATATAACTGGTAGATGAAAATTTGTCGCAGCGGTAAGAGCAGCAGAAATGTTGTTGCACAAAAAAACGATATGTCGTGTCAGTACAACATATCGTTTCCTGTTATATGAAACAAAAGGGGAGTAATATGAAAAAAATGTAAAAAAGAAAATCAATTTCTATAGTAATAATAAAGGGTAATAATTAATAAATAATGTGGATATTGTGAAAGTTAAAAGAACAAATTGTGAATAAATTGTAAACATAAAGGGATTTCTATTGGAAATTCTTTGACCACGCTAGTATAATCTGATATAATGATACCAAATTACAGGGATAGCCGTGTGAAGTGAGAAAAGGTTGTCATAAAGGAGGGATATGAGTGGAAGCGAAATCGTATGTGTGCCCTACTTGCGGTGCGGCGATGGAATTTGATATAGAAGAGCAGAAGATGTCATGTTCCCACTGCGGAACAAAGATGACGGTGGAGGAGCTTGACCGACAATATCACAATCTTGATGGTCAGTATGGAGATAAAAATGCGAATAATTTTTCGATGAATGATGGCGCTGCTACAAGGGAGGATAATTACAATGGCAACTTCAAAGTATACAGATGTGCCAGTTGTGGTGCAGAGGTCATTACTGATGACTATACGGCGGCAACCTTCTGTAGCTTTTGCGGGCGTCCCTCTCTTATGGAGGACAGACTGACAGGAGCACTTATGCCGGAATATGTGATTCCTTTCAAAATAAGAAAGGAGGAAGCTGTTGATATCTATAAGGCATGGGCGAGGAAAGGAGCATTGACACCATCTCTTTTACGAAAAAATGCTACCATCGAAAAGATTACGGGTATGTATGTGCCGTTCTGGCTGTATGATTATGATGCAACGATTGACTTAGATGCACAGTGTACCATTACCAGAAGCCATACAAGCGGAGAGTATCGGATTGTGGATACGGACCATTATAATGTCAAGAGGGTGGTAGAGGCAGAATTTAACAGAGTTCCTGCAGATGCCTCTGAGAAGATGCCGGATAATATCATGGATATGTTAGAGCCATTCGGTTATGGAGAGATGCGGCAGTTTGAAATGCCATATCTGTCAGGATATTATTCTGAACGATTTAATTATGACAGTGTGCAGATGATGCCGCGTATTGAGAGGAGAATCGCGAGATACATCGAGGAAGCGGGAAGAGATACCATTGACAAAAGGTATTCTACCGTGAATGTTATGAGAAAAAATATAGAGCTGAATAAAATGAATGCCAGTTACGCACTGCTGCCGGTGTGGATGCTTAATTACCGGTACAACAATCGGGATTATATGTTTGCGCTGAACGGACAGACGGGAAAGATTGTGGCAGACCGTCCTGTTTCAAAGCAAAAGGGTGCCGCATGGTTTGCGACCATCTCTACGGTTCTCTTTACGATATTAATGTTGATAGGGAGGATTTTTGGAGCATGACAAGTTTAAGGAAATCTTTCATAATCTTATTTATTGTAGTTGGGCTGGTAATACCCTTAGCAAAGCAGGAAGAGACAAAGGCATATGGTGACAGCCAGGGCGATAAGCAGTATGTGTATGACATGTCTGAGATATTTAGTGATGAAGAGATGGAGGAACTCACAGCGCTTTGCAAAAAAAAGTCCCAAAAGCAGAAGATTGATTTTGCCATCGTTTCCACCAACGATACTGGTGGTAAGTCTCCTGTTACCTATTCCGATGATTTTATGGATGAAAACCGCATGGGGTATGAGGATGACGGAAGATGGGATAAATCCTGCGTTTTGCTGTTGTTTGATTTTGAGAATCGCGAAGTATATATCAATACCACAGGTATTGCGATTTTATGTGTTGAGGACGACGATATTGAGACAATTCTGGATGATGTATTTGAGTATATTCCTCACAAAGATTACTATAATGCTGCACTTGAATTTCTGGATACGACCGATAGTATTATTTCTTCTAACAAGAAGAAGTATGCCAATCAATATCTTGATGCATGGGAGGAATTTAACGGAACCTATGAGGAGTTTGACCGTACCTATGTTAACGTCACGCATAATGTGTTTTACAGTCTGCGCAGTCCTGTCAGATGTCTGCTGATTTCTATTGTTGTGGCAGGAATCGCAGTTACCGTTATGACGATTAACAACAAGGCAAAAATGACAGCAAACCGCTTTACCTATATGAATAAAAGAAATCTCAAAGTACACGTGGCGAATGATCTCTATTTGCGAACTACTACAAGGCGCTACAAAATCAGTTCTGAGAGTAGTGGAGGCGGCGGTCATGGCGGCTCATTTCATTCCAGCGGCGGCGGTCACAGCCATGGAGGCGGCGGAAGACATATGTAGATAATGGGAGCCCGCGTGGCGGAAGATAATTTGTGAATAGCGGTTAGCGGAACTGTTATGATTATTTTTAATAAAAGGAAAGGATAATGTATATAGAAAGCTTTGATTTTATATACAGGGTATTGTAAAATGGAAAACAAAAATCCAATAGTAACATTTGAGATGGCAGACGGAAAGGTGATAAAGGCGGAATTATATCCGGAGATTGCACCGAATACAGTGAAAAATTTTATCAGTCTTGTGAACAGGGGATATTATGACGGACTTATTTTTCACAGAGTCATAAGAGATTTTATGATTCAGGGAGGCTGTCCGCAGGGCAACGGCACAAGCGGACCGGGATATTCAATAAAAGGTGAATTTTCAGGCAATGGTTTTGAAAACACCCTGAAACATGAGGAGGGTGTTCTCTCTATGGCAAGAGCCATGCATCCGGATTCGGCAGGTTCACAGTTTTTTATTATGCATAAGAAATCACCGCACCTTGACGGACAATATGCAGCCTTTGGTAAAGTGACAGAAGGGCTGGAGGTTGTCAATTTCATTGCAGAGCTTCCGACAGATTATATGGATAAACCATTAGAGGACGTGGTGATGAAAAAAGTAACGGCAGAGACGTTTGGCATTGATTATGGAGAACCGGAGACATGCTAAAAGCAGTGATATTTGATATGGACGGAGTGCTGATTGACAGTGAGCCTGTCCATATGGAAGCTTTTAGAAGGATGCTTCATGAACTTTCGATAGAATTTGACAGAGATTATTATCTGCAATTTATTGGCAGCACTACGAATCATATGTGGGATAAGCTG
Source organism: uncultured Lachnospiraceae bacterium (assembly GCA_902767015.1). Classification (GTDB taxonomy): domain Bacteria; phylum Bacillota; class Clostridia; order Lachnospirales; family Lachnospiraceae; genus Bovifimicola. The sequence continues at coordinate 32,523 of CACXFV010000113.1, forward strand.
ATGAAAGATTATGGATTGAAGCTGACAAAGGATGAGTTGATGGAGATGTCCGACAGAAATGTCAGGGAAATCAATGGAGAAGCAGGATATCCGGTAATTCCTTATGTGACGAAGCTGATAGAGAATATCAGCAGAGCTGGTATTAAGCTGGCTGTCGCCTCATCATCAGGGATAGAAAGAATTAAGGACACACTTTCTAAAATGCAGGTAGGACAGTTTTTTGATGTTATCGTCAGTGGTAATCAGGTAAAAAATCCGAAGCCGGCACCGGATACTTTTTTAAAAGCGGCAGAGCTGCTTATGGTGGCACCATCAGAATGTATTGTAGTAGAAGATTCACTCAATGGCATGAAAGCTGCCAAAAACGCGGGCATGGTCTGTGTGATGTATGAGGGCGGCAATTCCCTTCCGAAGGTGGACACATCTTATGCGGATTATATCATTCAGGGATATGAGGAAGTTGATGCCAAATATTTTGAAATGATTTATGCACATACCGGTGGTGAGCCATGAAGAGTGCTTGAGACAGAGCGATTATATGTGCGGGAGCAGACGCTTGAGGATATCGACAGATTGTATGAGATATATGAGGGAGACAGTATCAAAAAGTTTATTGAACCTCTATATGAAGACCGTCAGGAGGAATTAGCGCATACGAAAGCATATATTCGCCATATGTACAGATTTTACGGATATGGTATGTGGGTAGTTTGCCTCAAAGAGAATGATATGGTGATAGGCCGCGCCGGTTTGGGCAATCGAAGAATAGATGATGAAGACAGGCTGGAAATTGGTTATGTAATTGCTGAAGAATATCAGAAAAAGGGGTATGCCTTTGAAGTGTGTAAGGCGATTTGTGATTTTGCACAAAACAGATTGTATGCGCAAGAATTAGTGTGTATCACAAGGAAAGATAATGAGGCATCAATCAGACTGATCAAAAAGCTTGACTTTGAATATTTTGCTGAAATTGTGTCAGAAGCGGATGATTTGACGGTAATGGTCTGTTATGTCAGACATTTTGTAAATGGCGACAGTTAGGCTCCTGCTAAGTATAAGAGGAGAATACCCGTGAGTAGTATCCGGCTTTGAGGAAGAGTTGGGATAAATAAATATTTCGATTGACAAATATTACATTTACCTATATTATTATACTTGAAGACGAGGATGTCATAATACCATCCTCGTCTTTATTTTTTCCCCTCACATACATATTAAAAAAGAAGTTGAGCGCTTTGCCGTCTCAGCTTCTTTTACTTACCGCCTATAGATGATTGTATTAGTAGTATCATTCAGCGAGCAAGCTCCCTGCCTGATATTTTATGAATTATTCCAGGTGCTGAATAGATACAATTAAATTTTTTGAAAAAACACTTGCATTATTTTACTTTTTTTGATATAATATCTCTTGTCGTCAGACAATGGCCCATCGCCAAATGGTAAGGCACTGGACTCTGACTCCAGCATTTTCAAGGTTCGAATCCTTGTGGGCCAGTTACTTCACTGCATGGTATGCAGTGAAGTTTTTTTGACTTATGGGAAATGTTATCAGCGCATCAGCGCATATTTTTTTATGTTTTCAGATGTAATAGTGTGAGGAAAGAGGGAAAGAATGCGTACTTCGTTGGACACAAGGATAAAATTTAGCGATACAGACAGCAACACGGAAGTGAAATTTGGCAATATGATAGATATTATGCAGGATTGTATGAATCTTCAGTCGGAGACAGCCGGAGTGGGTGTTGATTATCAGTTAAAAACAAAAAGGGCATGGATTTTGAGCTCATGGCAATTGGAATTTTGTGGCGAACTTAAGTACGGAGAAAAAGTAGAAGCTTCCACATGGCCTTATATGTTTAAAGGTGCGTGCGGCAAGAGAAATGCGATAATCACGAGGGCGGATGGTGACAAAGAACCATTAGTGCTTGCGAACAGTATATGGGCACTGTTTGATGTGGAAAGGGGAGTACTCTGCAGGTTTACGGATGAGGATATAAAGTCCTGTGAATGTGAACCCCCTCTTGCGATGGATTATAAAAAAGGGAAAATTGCGCGTCAGGATTTCGAGTATACCAGATACCCGGAGTTTATTGTGAGAAAATACCAGTTGGATTTTAATCACCACATGAATAACAGCTGGTATGTTAAACTGGCAGAGGAGTTTTTGGATTCTCACAGGGGGATTCAAAGTATGAGAGTTGAATATAAAAAGCAGGCAGTGTTGGGCGATGTGATGATTCCATATGTGGGACAGGATGAAACGGGAAGAATTGTGGTGGAACTCAGAACTGACACACAGGAATTATTTGCGGTTGTTGAGTTTTGCAGACATACCGGAGATAATAAGTAACAGAATATATTTTGAAATGAAAATTGGAGAACTTGTATGATTAGATTAGGCGAAAGACAGACGTTGGAATGCGTTAAAAAAGTGGATTTCGGAGTATATGTCGGTGATGGTGGTGATGAGAAGGTATTGCTGCCGAAAAAGCAGGTACCGGATAAGCTCAAGCTTGGCGACAAAATAGATGTGTTTGTGTATAGGGATTCATCAGACCGTCTTATAGCGACGACAAAGCAGCCATATATAACACTGGGTGAGCTTGCTGTCCTGGAAGTAAAGGCAGTGGGAAAAATAGGAGCATTTCTTGATTGGGGGCTTGAAAAAGATTTGTTTCTGCCGTTTAAGGAGCAGACAAGTCCGGTTACCGTCGGAAAGTCTTATCTTGTTTCACTCTACATTGATAAAAGTAACAGGTTAGCCGCAACCATGAAGATTCACAGATTTTTGCAGGACAGTGCAGGATACCAGAAGGATGACAGGGTAACAGGTACTATTTATGAGATTAACAGGGAATTGGGAGCATTTGTCGCTGTGGAGAATCAGTTTTACGGGCTGATTCCTCAGAAGGAAATTCACAAAAAACTGTCAGTGGGTGACAATGTTTATGCGCGGGTAACGGAAGTTAGAGAAGACGGAAAAGTAAATCTGAGCCTCAATAAAAAAGCATATGAACAGATGGATGAGGATTGTGTCAAAATTATAAAAGTAATAGAAGAATATGAGGGAGAGCTTCCTTACGGTGAAAAGGTATCGCCGGAGATAATAGCACGTGATTTCGGGATGAGTAAGGCAGCATTTAAAAGAGCAGTAGGACGGTTGTATAAGGCGAGAAAGATTGACATTGCTGAAAATAGTATTAAAATAATTCAATAGAAGTAATAAGGCTGAATAAAAAAATGAAAGGATATGCAGATGGGAGATATCAGCCTGCAACAGGCATCTGCAGGGTAGAATGAATGAAAAAAATAATAAGTACTGACAAGGCACCGGCAGCGATAGGTCCATATTCTCAGGCAATTGAGGTGAATGGAATGATATATACGTCAGGGGTAATCCCTGTCATTCCTGCCACAGGAGAGATTCCGGAGGGGATAGAAGCACAGGCGGATCAGGCAATAGGGAATTTGTGTGAACTTTTAAAGGCAGCACAGACTGGTGCTGAGAATGTGATTAAGACCACGGTATTTATCAAAGATATGAATGATTTTTCGAAGGTAAATGAGATTTATTCAAAGTACTTTACTACAGATTGTCCGGCACGCTCCTGTGTGGAGGTAGCAAGGCTTCCGAAAGATGTATTGATTGAAATCGAGGCAATTGCCGTAAAATCGTAATGACAGAACTATGTCGTTCATAAAGTGGCAGATATGATATGTCTTTTTATGAGACGGCGTATGACTGAAAGAGGCTGTCAATAACAGAATTGGTCATAGATGACTGGAGAGGAGGATGAATATGACAAGAGCGAGAAAAACAAATGTATTCTTTTTGGGGCTGGTTACATTTTACATTATTGCATGCACGATTATTATGCCATTGATTCCGGCAAAGTATCTTAATATCAATTCATCCATTGTGTTGTCACAGCTATTTGTGCTGATTCCGGGATTTATCTATGTTGTTGTAAGCAGAGGTAAAGCCATCAGAGAAATAGAATGCAGATTTATCGGCATTGGCAATATGCTTTTGTTGGTTTTGTTTACACTGGCGATGGTTCCTGTCATTAGCTTTATCAATGCATTTTCTATGATGTTTGCAAAAAACTATCTGGCAGAGCAGCTTGACAGTATGAGCAGTAATCCACTGTTTCTCAATATATTATTGGTGGCTGTGCTGCCGGCATTTGTTGAGGAAGTTACCTTTCGGGGTATTATGTATACAGGGTATCGTTCCAGTGTCATCAAACGCGCTGTTTTTGCCAGTGCTTTTGCCTTTGGATTGTTTCATATGAATGTGAATCAATTCTGTTACGCAGCATTTATGGGGATTATTTTTTCATTACTCTATGAAGCGACAGGAAGTATAATGTCTTCGATGCTGGTACATTTTGTATTTAATGCCAATAGTGTCATTCTTGAAAGAGTGATAAACTGGGTTGAACATTATGTCAGCAGGATGGCACAGGAAAAAGAGAAATTTTCCGGGCTTGCCGAACAGTTTGCACAGAGTGAAACAACTGTCACGTTTGCAGATTACACAATTGCACAAAAAATCAGTACGCTGTTGTCCCTTCTTACGATTGCGGTTATTGGTGGCGCCATTGCATGTGTCATTATGGGAAGTATTGCAAAACGTCTTCACAGAGGCAACCATTTGAAACAGACAGTGGCATCGCTGTTTGGATTAAAAGCTAAGCCGAAAGCTGCATATGCGCCGGCAGAATACGTCGAGCAGCCTAAAGCAGAGTATGGTGGAAAAATACTGGATATATTCTATATTGTATCGGCGGTACTCTGTATTTTGATGATGATATTGTAGAAAAAGATAACAGTTCGGATGGCATTCATTCGCAAAATTATTTTATTTCGCAGAAGTCACAGTTTTGCTGTGAGAAGAGATAGCAGACAGGCTGCCGTATCAGAGAAAAAGGATTACTCTGACATGGCAGCCTGTGTTGTTACCATGGTAATTCTTTGGTAATGCATCAGTTCAGCAGATACGAATCGCTGTTTAAACGGAATAGTCAATATTCTGACCAAGTCCGGGAGTGACAGATGATTCAAGTACTTTTTGCATGCCCTCACCGGATGTCTCAAGCTGGTCAAGCACCTTACCCATCATGGCATAACCGATGTCATTCTGCATTTTTGATGCGCTAAGATAATAAGGCAATGCTGTAATATCCATGTCATACACTCCAATCTGTATTAGCATATTTGTATCGTGACAGGCATAATATATTAAAAATATACATCCCATCTTTATGATACATATTTATTATCGGTATAAATTAAATTTTTATTAATAGATTTATTATGCAAATGTACCAAAACATAAATTTTGTTTTCGGCACTTTGACAATGGCTTTTTTTGAAAAAATGTTATACAATTAATTCTGTAATTTGATAATAAATATATTTATATATAGGAGGATTTTAAATGGCTAGTTTATCATTGAAAAATATCAGCAAAGTGTATCCTAACGGCTTCGTAGCTGTAAAGGATTTCAACCTTGAGATTCAGGACAGAGAGTTTATTATTTTCGTTGGTCCTTCAGGTTGTGGTAAGTCAACAACACTTCGTATGATAGCAGGACTTGAAGATATTTCCGGAGGAGAGTTATACATAGGCGACAGACTTGTGAATGATGTTGAACCTAAAGACAGAGATATAGCGATGGTTTTCCAGAATTATGCTCTGTATCCACATATGACAGTTTTTGATAACATGGCATTTGGACTTAAGCTCAGAAAGACACCTAAGGATCAGATTGATAAGCTTGTTCATGAAGCTGCAAGAATCCTTGATATTGAGCATTTGCTTGATCGTAAGCCGAAGGCTTTATCAGGTGGTCAGAGACAGCGTGTGGCCATGGGACGTGCGATTGTTCGTAACCCTAAGGTATTCCTTATGGACGAGCCTTTATCAAACCTTGACGCAAAGTTGAGAGTACAGATGAGAATTGAGATTTCTAAGTTGCATCAGAGATTGGAAACAACGATTATCTATGTTACACATGACCAGACAGAGGCTATGACACTTGGTACCAGAATCGTAGTTATGAAGGATGGTATTGCACAGCAGGTAGATACACCTAAGAATCTGTATGATAATCCGGCTAACTTATTTGTTGCTGGATTCATGGGTTCACCACAGATGAACTTTATCGATGCACAGGTTACACAGTCAGGTGCTGATGTGCTGTTATTATTTGGCAATAATTCAGTGAAAGTTCCTGAAGCTAAGGCTAAGTTGCTGATTGAAGGTAACTACATAGACAGAACAGTCGTAATGGGTGTAAGACCGGAAGACTTCCATGATGAAGAAGTGTTTATAGATGCGAGACAGGATAGTGCTATTGAAGTAACAATCAGGTTATATGAGATGCTTGGTGCAGAAGTATTCTTATACTTTGATATTGACCAGTTTAGCTGTACAGCAAGAGTTAACCCTCGTACAACAGCAAGACCGGGTGACACAATCAGAATGGCGATTGATACTACTAAGTTACATATTTTTGACAAGGATACACAGCAGGTTATTACTAACTAATCATAATCCCATTGGATAAAATTTCAGCTATGAGAGCGGGCTTATTATCTGGGGTAGTGAAAGAAAGTATACGTCAGATGTAATTGTGAAGAAATGATGAAATTTTGAGGAAATATATAATTTTTATATATTTCCTCTTTTTTTTTTCTTGAAAATAGGTTAAGATAAATATACTGATAAAAGTATGGGAGTGAAGCGAATGATATCGAATCAGATTCTTCTAAGTACAATAGAAGAAATTAAGAGTATAACAAGAGTTGATTTGTGTGTGATGGATACAGAAGGTAAGGTTTTGGCAACTACTTTTTCCGGTGCTGAAAAGAATGAAGAGGCGGTAGTTGACTTTGCGGGTTCGCAGGCTGATAGTCAGGTTGTTTCTGACTTCCAGTTTTTTAAGGTGATAGAGGATAATCAGTTAGAGTATGTTTTGTTGGCGGAAGGAGCCGGCAATGATGTATATATCGTAGGCAAGATGGTTGTATTTCAGATTAAGAGTCTTCTTGTAGCATATAAGGAACGTTATGATAAGGATAATTTTATTAAAAATCTTTTGTTAGATAATATGTTGCTTGTTGATATCTATTCGAGGTCTAAGAAGCTTCATATAGATACTGATGTAAAAAGAATTGTATTCATTGTGGAGACAGTTCACGATAAAGATAATAATGCTTTGGAGACAATTAAGAGTCTTTTTGCTGGTAAAAACAGAGATTTTATCACAGCGGTAGATGAAAAAAGCATTATTATAGTAAAAGAAGTGGAGGAGGGGCAGACATATGCAGATATGGAGAAGACAGCAAATGTACTGCTCGATATGCTGAATTCAGAGGCAATGACACAGGTTGATATTGCTTTCGGAACAATTATTAATGACATAAAGGAAGTATCAAGGTCTTATAAAGAGGCGAAGCTGGCATTGGATGTAGGAAAGATTTTCTATAGTGATAAGCATGTGATGGCATATAACGGTCTTGGCATCGGTCGTTTGATTTATCAGCTCCCGCTTCCACTGTGTAAAATGTTTATTAAAGAGATTTTTGACGGAAAGTCCCCGGATGATTTTGACGAAGAGACACTGATTACCATCAACAAGTTTTTTGAGAACAGCCTGAATGTTTCGGAGACTTCAAGACAGTTGTATATTCACAGGAATACACTGGTATACCGATTAGATAAGCTGCAGAAGACAACAAATCTGGATTTGCGGGTATTTGATGATGCCATTACATTTAAGATTGCACTCATGGTGGTAAAATATATGAAGTATATGGAGACAATGGATTATTAATATGGTATATTTTGACCATGGATATTGAGTCACAGTCGGAAATGACTGTTAATAATAATGTGAAAAGGAAGCTGAGGTACCGTAATGATAGTGTTAGAAAATGTAAGTAAGTCATATTCTACGGGTGCACCTGCCATTAAAGACATAAGTCTTAAGATAGACGATGGAGAGTTTGTATTTATAGTGGGAAACAGTGGTTCGGGAAAATCGACACTCATTAAGCTGTTGCTGAAAGAGTTGGAACCGTCTACCGGCAGTATAGAAGTAAATGGTAAGAATCTTAAGAATATAAGAAGAAAGAAGATTGCTGAATATAGACGTGGAATCGGAGTTGTATTCCAGGATTTCAGACTGTTGAAGGACAGAAATGTATATGAGAATGTGGCATTTGCGCAGCGTGTAGTGGAGACACCGCATAAAATCATCAGACGAAGAGTTCCGGCAATGTTGGCGCTGGTGGGACTGGCAGAGAAGTATCGTTCCTATCCAAAAGAATTGTCCGGTGGTGAACAACAGAGGGTTGCCATGGCGAGGGCGCTTGTCAATGATCCGGCCATGCTTTTGGCGGACGAGCCCACGGGAAATCTGGATCCAAGCAATTCATGGGAGATTATGAAGCTACTGGAAGAGATTAATAACCGAGGAACGACGGTAGTGGTGGTTACGCATAACAGGGAGATTGTAGAAGCCATGAATAAGCGCGTGATTACCATGCATAAGGGCGTAATATTAAGTGACGAGAAAAAAGGTGAATATTCATATGAAAATCAGTACAGTGGCATATAGTTGCGGACAAGGTATTAAGAATATCAAAAGAAATAAGTTATTTTCGCTCGCATCAGTGGGGACAATTACGGCATGTATATTTCTGATAGGATTGTTTTATATTATTATTGCCAATTTCCAGTATTTGGTAAAGGAGGCAGAAGACTCTGTCTGTATAACAGTTTTTTTTGACGAGGATATCAAAGAGAATAGAATTGAAGAGATAGGTGAGTTGATTAGAAAGCGGGTGGAGGTATCAGAGGTAAAATATACATCCGGTGATGAGGCATGGGAGGAATATAAGAATACTTATTTTGCTGAAGATCCGGAGTTGGCAGAGGGCTTTAAGGATGACAATCCTCTTGCAGGCTCCTCACATTATGAGATTTATCTGAATGATCTGAAAATGCAGAATGCATTTGTCACCTATCTTAAGACGATAAGTGGTATCAGAAAGGTGAATTTCTCAGAGAGTACGGCGAGTACACTCACGGATTTTGCCAAGATGGTGGGTTATGTATCCATTGTCATCATTGTCATTTTGTTTGCAGTTGGCATTTTCCTTATCAGTAATACAGTTATGATAGGTATTACCGTTAGAAAAGAAGAAATAAGAATTATGAAGCTGATAGGAGCGACGGATGTATTTGTGCGTCTTCCGTTTATTATAGAAGGCATTGTGATAGGTCTGATTGGGGCTGTTTTGCCTATCATGGCATTGATTCTTATTTATCAAAAGATTGTGGTGTATATTATGACCCAGTTCCAGTCATTTACCAATCTTGTCTCCTTTATCAGTGCGAGACAGATTTTTTCAGTGGTAGTGCCGATGGCACTGCTGATAGGTGCGGGAATTGGTTTTATTGGAAGTATGATTACGGTGAGAAAGCATTTGAGAGTGTAGAGAAAAGCATTTTAGTATAGGAGAATGGTGCGGTTTGAGAAAGAGAATATTAAGTGTAGCATGTATGGTATTGGCAGGGGTTATGACGGTGACAGCTGTCAGGCCTCTTAAGGCAACGAGTATTGAGGATGAAAGAAATAAGCAACAGCAGTTAGAGCAGAATATTGAGAGTGCGCAGCAGATACTGGCGGATTTGGAGAAGCTGAAGGAGGATACAACGGCTTATATTGCAGAGATGGATGAGAGAATGGAGGAACTCACGAATTATATTATTGAGCTCAATGCCAGGATTGCCGATAAAGAGGGAAGGATTGATGAAATCAATGTGGAATTAGACGCACAGCAAAAGGATATTGAAGAGCAATATGAGGCGATGAAGAAACGAATTAAGTTTCTCTATGAAAATGGACAGACTGATTATATTGATATGCTGTTAAATTCTCACAATATGAGTGATTTGATTAATAAGGCAGAATATTTGACCAAAATTACCGAGTATGACAGAAATATGCTGAATAAGCTTAAGGAAACGAAAGAAAAGATAGAGTTAAATAAGAATACACTGGTAGAGGAAAAGACAGAGCTTGACAGTATGAGTACCGCTGCAAAGGATGAGCAGGAAGAGGTTCAGAAGTTGGTGGAGGCAAAGGCACAATTGCTTTTGGAGACGAATGAGCAGATAGATGCCAAGCAGGAAGAGGTTCTTTCCATGGAAGGTGAGCTTGTGGCATCAAAGGCGATTGAGGCAGAGCTTGTAGAGCAGGAAAAAATCGCAAAGGCATTGGCGGCAGCCTCCGGATATTATAGCAATGTAACCTATACAGGGGACAAGTTTAAGTGGCCTCTACAGGGGTATTACAATATTTCTTCGGGATTTGTACATAGAATTAATCCGGTAACGAATCAGCCGGAGAATCACAGTGGTATTGATATTCCGGCTCCGGCAGGAACACCGGTTATGGCTGGTGCAGACGGAGTGGTAGCGTGGGCATACAGAAGCGGCTCCGCCGGTAATTGGGTTGGAATCGATCATGGGAACGGCATCATGACAGTGTATATGCATATGTCAGCTTTTAATTGTACTGCCGGCGATACGGTAAAGAGAGGCGATACCATTGGCTTCGTTGGCTCTACAGGACAGTCAACGGGGAATCATCTGCATTTTAGTGTGAGGGTGGATGGCAGCTATGTTAATCCCATTAACTTCCTCGGCAATTAATAGTTACTATGAAGCATTCTGTCTGGTTGGATGAGGTATCGGGAATTTAGCTGATTATTGTGCCATAAAGGGATAGAATCAGAATATACGTTAGGCGATGACAGGTATGAAACAATAAACATAAGTATAGAAAATAAAGGTGGAGATACATTTTGAAAAAGAAATTGATATTTTTTTCGGGTACCATATTAACGCTTGCCCTGCTGGTGGCATCTGTTCAGCAGCTGAAGGCGACAAGTATAGAAGAAGAGCAGAATAAGCAACAGGAGCTTAAGGAAGAAATCAATGATGCAAAAGCAATTCTAAAAGAACTTGAGCAGTTAAAGAATGATACGACAGCCTATATTTCAGCTTTAGATGGAAAAATGATGGAGCTTACAGATTATATTATCAGTCTGAATGCACAGATAGAAGTGAAGGAGACGGATATTGAAGCAATTAATAATGAGCTTCAAAATCAGGAAAAGGATATAGAGGTTCAGTATGATTCCATGAAGAAGAGAATTAAGTTTCTCTATGAAAATGGACAGACCGAATATCTTGATCTGATACTGAATTCAGGAAGTATCAGCGAGTTGCTGAATAGAGCGGAGTATTTATCAAAGATTACTGAGTATGACAGAGATATGTTGAACAAGCTTAAGCAGACGAAGGAGAACATTGAGCTTACCAAGGCAACCTTGCAGAGTGAAAAGGAAGAGTTGGACAGACTTAAAGAGGATGCACAGCAGCAACAGGGCGAGATAGAGCTGCTTGCCGATGAAAAAGGTAAAGTACTGCGGGAAACCAATTTAAAGATTGATGATACTAAGTCAACAGTAGAAACGATGGAGGGTCAGCTTGCAGCATCCGAGGCAATTGAAGCAGAGCTCATAGAGCTTGAGCGGAAGCGTGAGGAGCAGCGTAAGTTAGAAGAGCAAAGAAGGCTGGAGGAGGAAAAGAAAAAGGAAGAGCAGAGAAAGGCAGAGGAGCAGAGGAAGGCAGAAGAACTGAAGCGGGAAGAGGAGCGCAGACAGCAAGAGAAAAATGATACTCCACAGACCACAGATCACAGTGACACACAGAATGATGCCTCTTCTTCAGATGACGGAGATACGGATGATACCGATTCTTCTGATAATGGTACGCCAACAGATGATAATAGTTCTTCTTCGGGCAGATTCTTATGGCCGCTTCCGGGGTATAGTTATATATCCTCTGGTTTTATACATAGAATTAATCCGGTCACCGGTCAGGCAGAGAATCATTCCGGTATTGATATTCCGGCACCGGCAGGCACCAATATTATTGCGGCCGGCTCAGGTACGGTGGCATGGGCATATAGAAGTGCGTCAGCGGGTAATTGGATAGGAATTGAACATGATAATGGATTATATACTGTCTATATGCATATGTCAGGATTTAATTGTCAAGAGGGTGACAGAGTAAAAGCAGGAGATGTCATTGGATTTGTAGGGACGACAGGTCAGTCAACGGGAAATCATTTGCATTTTAGTGTCAGACTTAACGGCTCATATGTGAATCCGCTTGATTATCTTCCGTAATGGCAGAATGGAGATATAGTATAATGAATGATGATTACAACAATGATGGATATAACACCGGTGGGTATAACAATGGAGGATATAGTACCGGCGGATATAACAATGGCGGGCACAACACCGGCGGCTACAACAATGGAGGATATAATACCGGCGGATATGGCAATGACGGGTATAATACCGGCGACTACAACAATGATGGAAATCAATATCGTAATATCAATCAGGATGGGACTGGTGCTGGCGGACAGAATCAGGAGGAAAAGAAGCGGGTATACCGCAGTGGGTTGATTGCCGGTATCTTCATGGGAATTGCTATTATGCTCATATTGATACTGGGCTCTAATGTGCTGCTCAAAAGGATATACAGGCATCGCCAATCTGATTCTATCATCAATGATATGGATGAGGTTTCAGATAAAATAGAGTTAATTGAAGAGTATCTGGATAAATTTTATTTTGAAGAAATAGATGAAGAAACGCTGGCCAATGGAATATATTATGGTATGGCAGCATCGCTGGGTGACCCCTATACGACCTATTATACACCTGATGAATATGAGGCGCTGACTTCTAGCACCAATGGAGAGTATTGTGGCATAGGAGTTGTGGTAAGCAAGAATACTGATGATGACACAATTGTCATATCAAGGGTATTTAAAAATTCACCGGCACGGGAGGCAGGACTACAGGAGGGAGATGTTTTCTACACTGTAGACGGTCAGTCAACAGAAGGAATGTCCACGGAAGATCTGGCAGCTGTTGTGGTAGGAGAAAAGGGAACAGAAGTTACGATTGAGATTATGCGTGATGACGAGATATTAGAGTTTACCATCACGAGAAAAAAGGTTGAGATGGATACCGTAGAGTATGAAATGAAAGACGGTAATATAGGGTATGTCAGAATAGAAGAATTTGATGCAGTGACACCCAAGCAGGTGGAAAACGCTATTAAGGAGCTGGATGCATCAGGGATGAAGGGCATTATAGTAGATTTGAGAAACAATCCGGGCGGTTCGCTTTCCGCAGTCAGGGAGATAGCCAGTATGTTTCAAGAGGGAAAAGAGTTATTTCTCTATAGTGAGACAAAAGAGGGAGACAGAGACGATTATTATCTGACCGGGAAGGTATTGATTGAAGATATACCGATGGTAATCATTATTAATGAGAATAGTGCCAGCGCTTCGGAGGCATTTTCGGGCGCGATGAAATGTTATGGCAGGGCATCCATTGTGGGAACGGTTTCATTTGGAAAAGGAATTATGCAGACCATCTATGCATTGAATGACGGTTCCGCATTAAAAATCACAACGGGCAAGTATTATCTGCCTGATGGAAGCAATATTCATAAGATAGGTATCACGCCGGATTATGAGGTGGAGGCATCAGAGGAAGCCGATGAGGATGCACAGTTAGATAAGGCAATGGAGCTATTGAAGTAGGCAGATGAATGTCAGACGTGAAATAGCAGTATAAAATGGATAATAATTTTGCGGAAGTAATGCGTTATGAGCAGAGAGACTTATAACGCATTATTTTAATGCTTAGGGTTTACACATAAATCAGTAAGATAAATACTTTACATGGACCAAAGGTAACAGTTCAGACGGATATTCGCACAAGATACTATACTACACGTGATAACGCTGTTACGTTATTATTCACAGGTATCCTCCGTCTGCACTTCATGCCCGTTTCAGCTAGAAACCAGCTGAAACGCTATTGTTGTTACAACCAAACAGAACGTATGTTTATTTTTCTTCTGTACAATTTATATGTTGTATGTTATGATTAAGTGGTTAGAAATTGTATAGTTATTGGCAGGCAGAGTTTAGCTGCATGTAGTAATGGAATAAGATTCATCAGTATGCGCAATATATTATCATGGAGGTGTATATTTCTATGGAGTTTAAGTTACATTCGGAATATCAGCCGACAGGAGACCAGCCGCAGGCTATTGCAAAGCTGGTTCAAGGTTTTAAAGAGGGCAATCAATTTGAGACATTGTTAGGCGTTACCGGTTCGGGTAAGACTTATACGATGGCGAATATTATAGCACAGCTTAATAAGCCGACACTGGTATTGGCACATAATAAGACGTTGGCGGCGCAGTTGTATTCAGAATTTAAGGAATTTTTTCCGGAGAATGCGGTGGAATATTTTGTGTCCTATTATGATTATTATCAGCCGGAGGCTTATGTGCCCTCTACTGATACCTATATTGAGAAGGATTCCTCCATTAATGATGAGATAGATAAATTGCGACATTCCGCGACGGCAGCGCTGTCAGAGCGCAGGGATGTCATCATCATTTCCAGTGTGTCTTGTATTTATGGTTTGGGAAGTCCGATAGACTATCAGAATATGGTACTATCACTTCGGCCGGGAATGATTAAGGACAGAGACGAGGTTTTGAGAAAATTAGTAGACATACAGTACTCGCGTAACGAGATGGATTTCAAGAGAGGAACCTTTAGGGTTCGGGGAGATACCGTAGAGATTTTTCCGGTGGTTTCTTCGGAGAATGCCATCAGGGTAGAATTTTTCGGCGATGAGATAGACAGAATTACCCAGATTGATACGCTGACGGGGGAAATCAAAAGCAGATTGGAGCATATTGCCATATTTCCGGCTTCTCACTATGTTGTGCCGCAGGATAAGATTAATGAGGCAATTAAGACGATAGAGGCAGAGTTAGAGGAGAGAGTCAGGTATTTTAAGAGTGAAGATAAACTGTTAGAGGCACAGAGAATTTCGGAGAGAACCAATTTTGACATAGAGATGTTAAGAGAGACCGGTTTTTGCTCCGGAATTGAGAATTATTCCAGACATCTGGCGGGACTGGAGCCTGGAGCTACACCACATACACTGCTGGATTATTTTCCGGATGATTTTCTGATTATGGTAGACGAGTCACATATTACCCTGCCACAGGTCAGGGGCATGTATGCGGGAGACCAGTCGCGAAAGAATACATTGGTGGAATATGGTTTTCGACTGCCATCGGCGAAAGATAATCGTCCGCTTAATTTTGAGGAATTTGAGAGTAAGATAGACCAGATGCTTTTTGTATCGGCTACACCGAATGAGTATGAGGCAGAGCATGAATTACTTAGAGCAGAACAGATTATAAGACCTACGGGGCTTTTAGATCCGGAGATAATGGTCAGACCTGTAGAAGGACAGGTAGACGACCTGATTGGTGAAGTAAATAAAGAGACGGCAAAGAAGAATAAGGTTTTGGTAACAACGCTGACAAAGAGAATGGCTGAGGATTTGACGGAATATATGAAAGAGGCGGGTATCAGGGTAAAATATCTGCATTCCGATATTGATACACTGGAGCGAACGGAGATTATAAGAGATATGCGTCTTGATGTTTTTGACGTGTTGGTTGGAATTAATCTGCTACGAGAGGGACTTGACATTCCGGAGATTACACTCGTGGCGATACTGGATGCGGATAAAGAGGGATTTCTCCGTTCGGAGACATCACTGATACAGACCATCGGCCGTGCCGCAAGAAATGCAGAGGGACATGTCATTATGTATGCCGACAGCGTGACGGATTCTATGCGCAATGCCATTGAGGAGACCGACAGAAGACGGGAGATTCAGAAAAAATACAATGAAGAGCATGGAATTACACCAACGACAATCAAGAAGGCAGTTCGCGACAGAATCAGTATTACGAAAGAAGCGGTAGAGACGGTAGACCGGCTTGAAAAAGATCCGGAGTCAATGAGTGTCAAAGAGATAGAGAAATTGATTCAGAAGATTACCAAAGAGATGCAGAAGGCAGCCTCAGAGCTGAATTTCGAGGCGGCAGCAGAATTAAGAGACGAAATGCTGAAATTGAAAAAACAGATACATCAGAGCTAGAGAATGCAATTGATGTTGCATCAGCGACAGGAGGAATAAAATGGCGGAAAGAGATATGATTAATCAATCAGATGTGGAAGATGTTTTTATTATAGGGAAGGACAGAACCCTCGAAGGCGATGTGGAGCGAATGAATGAAGTGATTCATAAAAAAGTCGTTCCGCAGGCGCAGAGGCAGTTTATCAAAATAAGAGGTGCTTCAGAACATAATCTGAAGCATATTGATATTGATATACCAAGAAATGAATTTGTGGTGCTGACGGGCTTAAGCGGTTCCGGTAAGTCATCACTTGCTTTTGATACCATTTATGCTGAGGGACAGAGAAGATATATGGAATCTCTGTCTTCTTATGCAAGACAGTTTCTAGGACAGATGGAAAAGCCGGAGGTAGAGAGCATAGAGGGACTTTCGCCGGCGATATCCATTGACCAGAAATCAACCAACCGAAATCCGCGTTCAACCGTGGGAACGGTGACAGAGATATATGATTATTTCAGACTACTCTATGCAAGAATAGGAATTCCGCATTGTCCGAAATGTGGTAAAGAGATTATGAAGCAGACGGTAGACCAGATGGTGGATACGCTCATGACCTTGCCGGAGAGAACGAAGTTGCAGCTGCTTGCACCGGTCGTAAGGGGGCGCAAGGGTGAACATGCGAAGGTGATAGAGCAGGCAAAAAAAGCGGGATATGTGCGTATCCGGGTGGATGGAAGCATGTATGAGCTGAGTGAGGAAATTAAGCTTGAAAAGAACAAAAAGCATAATATAGAGATTGTTGTGGACAGACTTGCCATTCGAGAAGGTATTGAAAAACGTCTGACGGATTCCATAGAGACAGTGCTCGGATTGTCAGATGGATTACTGATTGTAGATGTGATTGACGGAGAAACGATGAATTTTAGTGACAGTTTTTCATGTCCCGATTGTGGAATCAGCATTGATGAGATACAACCGAGAAGCTTTTCTTTTAATAATCCTTTTGGTGCCTGTCCGGAATGTTTTGGTCTGGGATATAAGATGGAATTTGATGAAGAATTGATGATACCCGATAAGAGCCTGAGTTTAAATGAAGGAGCGATAGTGGCAATGGGCTGGCAGTCCAGCGGTAGTGAAGGCAGCTTTACCCATGCAATACTTGAAGCATTGGCAGAGGAATATCATTTTTCTCTTGACACACCTTATGAGGAGTTGAGTGATGAAGTAAGGAATGTTATTATCCATGGAACAGGGGGAAAGTCTGTAAAGGTACATTATAAAGGACAGCGTGGTGAGGGCATCTATGATGTGGAATTTGAAGGACTCATCAGAAATGAGCAGCGAAGATACAGAGAGACCAGCTCGGATGTGATGAAGCAGGAATATGAAGAATTTATGACGATTACGCCATGTAAGGAATGTAAGGGACAGAGACTTAAAAAGTCCTCTCTTGCGGTTACGGTTTCCGATAAAAATATATACGAGATAACCTCGTTTTCCATCAGAGATTTACAGCAATATCTTGAAAAGATGGAAATCAGTGAAAGACAGTTATATATTGGAGGAGAAATTTTAAAGGAAATAAAAGCAAGGATTAAGTTTTTGATGGATGTCGGTCTTGATTATCTGACACTTTCAAGGGCAACGGGAACACTTTCCGGCGGGGAGGCGCAGAGAATAAGACTGGCCACCCAGATTGGTTCGGGACTTGTGGGGGTAGCCTATATCCTTGATGAGCCGAGTATCGGACTTCACCAGAGAGATAATGATAAACTGCTTGCCACTTTAATGCATCTGCGAGACCTTGGCAACACGCTTGTGGTGGTGGAACATGATGAAGATACCATGAGGGCAGCAGACTACATTGTGGATATAGGACCGGGGGCAGGAGAGCATGGCGGAGAGGTAGTGGCAGTGGGAACTGCAGAGGACATTATGAAGATACCGGAATCTATTACCGGTGCTTATCTCAGTGGAAAGTGCAAGATACCGGTACCTGAGAAAAGAAGGCAACCGACGGGATTTCTGACTGTCAAGGGAGCAAGGCAGAATAATCTGAAGAATATTGATGTAGATATTCCGTTGGGAGTAATGACCTGTGTAACCGGGGTGTCAGGTTCAGGAAAAAGTTCGCTGGTAAATGAGATTCTGTACAAGTCTCTGGCAAAAAAACTAAACAGGGCGAGAACTATAGCGGGTGATCATGATGAAATAATGGGCGTTGAAAGGCTTGATAAGGTTATTGACATTGACCAGTCTCCGATTGGAAGAACACCTCGTTCCAATCCTGCCACCTATACGGGTGTGTTCGATTTAATAAGAGATTTGTTTGCAGGCACTCCTGATGCCAAAGCAATGGGATACAAGAAGGGAAGATTCAGCTTTAATGTCAAGGGAGGAAGATGCGAGGCATGTTCCGGTGACGGAATTATTAAGATAGAGATGCATTTCCTTCCTGATGTATATGTGCCTTGTGAAGTATGCGGCGGTAAGAGGTATAACCGCGAAACACTGGAAGTTAAGTACAAGGGAAAGAGTATTTTTGATGTATTGGACATGACTGTAGAGGAGGCAATGAAGTTTTTTGAAAATGTTCCTTCTATCTATAGAAAGATTGCTACACTGTATGATGTAGGTCTGTCTTATTTAAAACTGGGACAGCCATCAACGACACTTTCAGGGGGAGAGGCGCAGAGAATTAAGCTTGCCACCGAGCTTAGCAGGCGGGGAACAGGCAAGACAATCTATATTCTTGATGAGCCGACTACAGGTCTTCATTTTGCAGATGTGCATAAGCTGGTAGAGATACTCAGAAAGCTATCGGAGGGCGGCAATACAGTGGTGGTTATTGAACACAACCTTGATGTGATTAAAGTGGCAGACTATATTATTGATATTGGACCAGAGGGAGGCGACCGTGGCGGACGAATCGTAGCAGCAGGTACACCTGAGGAGGTTGCTGAGAATAAGAAGTCCTATACAGGACAATATGTAAAGAAGTATCTGAAGCGGTAAGCTGCTGACCGGAACCTCAACCAAACTGAGCAGCCTGCTATGAAAGCAGTAATAAAGGTGTGAAACGCCGTGTCTGTGAAGTGCCTGCAAAGTGTAGTTCAAGGATGCCTGTGAATGGTGACCTCAAGAAAGAGGAATATAGTACGAATATGAAAAAATAGGGGAAACATATAATGATATAGATTATGATAAAGTAGAAAAAGGAAGCACCTGTCCTTGAGAATAGGTAGAGTGTATCCACAGGAAAGCGTGAAAAGTGAGGAATATGTAAATGTCATCAGTTGTTGAAAAGGTAACCGGTATTAATGAAAGCATTAATCAACTGGTATGGGGGATTCCGATGTTGGTATTAATCATATCAACAGGGATTTTAATGACAATAAGAACAGGTTTTTTCCAGATTGTACGGGCAAAATATGTAGGTGATGAGACATTTTTTGCCATTTTTAAAAAACGTCACGTAACAAAGACAAAGGATAAAAAAGCGATTTCGCAGTTTCAGGCACTCACTACAGCTCTGGCGGCCACCATTGGAACCGGTAATATAGCAGGTGTTGCCACTGCCATCACGGTAGGCGGTCCGGGAGCCATCTTCTGGATGTGGGTATCCGCCTTTTTTGGGATGATGACCAATTATTCTGAAAATGTACTGGGAATTTATTATAGAAGAAAGAATGATAAGGGAGAGTGGTCAGGTGGTGCGATGTATTACCTTCGGGATGGACTTGGCAGTAAAAAAGGTATGAAGGGGATTGCCCATTTCCTGGCGGTGCTTTTTGCTGTTTTTTGTGTGTTAGCATCTTTTGGAATCGGCAACATGACACAGGTCAATTCGATAGCAGATGCAATGCATACAAATTTTGATGTGCCTGTACTTCTCACAGGAATCGTTCTTGCGGTGATAGCGGCGCTTGTCATTGTGGGTGGTATCAAGCGTATTGGCAGAGTTACGGAAAAATTAGTACCCTTTATGGCTTTGGCATACATCATTGGTGCCTTGGTTATATTCTTTGCCAACTACAGACAGATTTCGTTTGTATTTGGAAGCATCTTTCAAGATGCATTTAATGTGTCGGCTATCGGTGGAGGAGTTGGAGGTTATGTCATCAAGAGAGCAATAACGATGGGATTTAAGCGAGGCGTATTTTCAAATGAGGCTGGACTTGGTTCTTCGGTAATGGTGCATTCTGCGTCGGATGTAAAAGAGCCGGTTATTCAAGGAATGTGGGGAATCTTTGAAGTCTTTTTTGACACAATAATTGTGTGTACCCTTACTTCGTTTGTTCTCCTATCAAGCAGTGTAGATGCACCGTCACAAAATCAGGTTTTTAAAAGTCTTACCACAAAGGCGCAGATTTTTAGTATAGCAGGACATATAGAAGAGGGAAAGAGACTTCCGCTGATAGATCAGGAATATAATCTTATGATGCTTCAAACCGATGGGGAGGGAACCACAAAACTATATCAGGAAATCCCTGATACAGGAAAAATAAAAACTGACAGCAAGTATATAGAAGTTATGGCTTATGGTAATACCTATTATGTGCAGGCAATGAAACCTGAGGATGCCAAAGAGGCAGATTATGTCTATACCAACATCATGTCAATCAAAGCGAATGCTGCTAAGGATGCTGATGGAAAGGCTATTAGGGATGATGAGGGAAATATGATGGTAGATTCCATTACGGTGTCACCGATTAATGGAGTTTCACTGGTGTCATATGCATTTTCGCGAAGATTTGGTGATATAGCAGGTAAGATTCTTGCCATAGCTATTTTGTTATTTGCATTTTCGACAGTTTTAGGATGGTCCTTCTATGGAACAAAAGCGATGGAATATCTGCTGGGAACAAAATCTACCATTATATATAAAGTGATTTTTGTGTGCTTTATTGTAGTTGGTGCGACTCTTAATCTGGGTCTTGCATGGGACATTGCAGATACGCTGAATGGACTGATGGCAATCCCGAATTTAATTGCTGTACTTGCACTTTCGGGAACTGTTGTGAAAATTACTAAGAATTATGCGGACAGGAAGTTCAAGCAAAACAGGGCGGGGGATAATGGAAAACATGCTATGCAGCCATCAAATATTGTGCCTATGTTGTCAGCGTTTGAGGATATACAAAATGAACATGAAAAAATAGTAAGAGGAGAGCATTAATAACAGTCTGTAAGCAACTCAGGAACTGTTTATAATTAAGCTTTATCATTTTCTGCTGAAATACCTGCGTTTACGGTATTTCAGCAGAAAAATAAATGAACACTTCCTTATTTATTCCACGACTTGTGAACAGTGATATTATGAATAATTTGTATATGAATATTTCAGTTTAACAGGCATAGCTATTTTGAAAAGCACATTATTGACCGGCATTTACAATCGCTTCTGCCAATTCCTCAAGGACAACCATATTTTCTTCCTTGAGTGTAGTCTTTATCGTAACGGTTGGTTCTACTATAGTGACGTTTTTCAGTGTCTCCAGTACGGACTTCATTGTCTTTGCCGCCGTAGGTGCCCAAGAGCCATTCTCCAAAATGCCAACTGTACGGTTCTGGTATGCTTTTGACTGGAGATGGTGAAGGAATTCCAGCATGCACGGAAATACACCGGCATCATAGCTTGCGGCAGCTAAAATCATTCTGTCATAGCGAAAAGCATCTTCGATTACTTCAGCCATATCTTCTCTGGCAAGGTCACTGACAATGACTTTCTCCTCACCTTTTGCTCGTATGATATCGGCCAGTTTTTCAGCTGCTTTTCCTGTATTGCCGTGAATAGAGGCATAGGCAATCAGGACACCTTTGTTTTCCGGTTTGTAGCTGCTCCATGTATCATAAAGTCCGATATAATAATCAAGATTTTCGGTCAGTATAGGTCCGTGCAGAGGACAAATCGTTTGAATATCCAGTTTTGCGGCTTTTTTAAGCAAGGCTTGGACAGGACCGCCGTATTTTCCCACGATGTTAAAATAATATCGTCTTGCTTCACAAGCCCAATCCTCATCAGCAGTTTGGGATAAGGCACCAAATTTTCCAAATCCATCAGCCGTAAATAAAATCTTTTCACTGCTCTCATAGGTAACCATTACCTCCGGCCAGTGAACCATAGATGCCATATAGAAGGTTAGTGTATGAGCACCTAGTGCAAGTGTATCTCCTTCTTTGACAGTAATTGTTGCTGTGTTGGGAACATCAAAAAACTGTGGCAGCATAGCAAAGGTTTTGGCATTACCGACCAGTGTCACATCAGGATGATGCGCTAACAGTTTTAGGATACTGCCGGAATGATCCGGTTCAAGATGAGAAATCACCAGATAATCAAGATGCCTGTCACCAAGGGCAGTATCAAGCTTGTCAATCCATTCCTCCATACATCGGGCATCTACGGTATCCATCAAAGCTGTTTTTTCATCTAAAATCAGGTAGGAATTGTAGGATACGCCCTCCGGCACTACATATTGGCTCTCAAATAAGTCGAGGTCAGTATCATCCACACCGATATAATGTATGGTGTCTGAAAAATTAGTGTTCATATAGTTGTGTCCTTTCTGTTATTTAGTACTTAAAACCACTCATACCTTAGAAAAGAAAATATAGCGAAAAGGTTTTAAGTAGTTTAAACTCTCTGATTTAAATTAAATATATGGTATCATAGAATATAGTTTATTTCAACTATTCAAAATATTTTATCCTGTCATGGAGACAGATGATTTTTTGTGTCAGTATTAGTTGTGATACCAAATAAGGTCTTAAGAGCCTGTTTTTTTCCGTCACTAAGAGAACGATATATTTTGATCAGTTCTATTTCTTCCGTTGTATAGTCGGCAGGTGAAGCATAGTTGTCAGAAACAAGCCGTGTCTTTTTTTGTTCAGATGTCTCGCAGCCGGCCAGAAAATCAATAGATACTTCGAAATATTTCGCGATTTTAATGACCTTGTCCAGTGCGGGAACAGAACCTTTATACCAGCTTCGAATGGTGCTTTCAGAAATATCAAGTTCATTGGCAAGTCTGTTTTTGCTCATATGGTGGATGCTTAGCAGGCTGTCTAATTTTTCTAAAAAATAGTCCATATAAATCCTTTCTTGCAAAATATATAAAAAAATAGCGAAATATAACGAAAATGATATTGACAATCCGCGAAATATCGTGTATCATTCTGTCAATGGTAAACGAATGTTATTGAAAATCAGATTAAAATGAGTAGAATATCAGATTTCCGCATTCATTTGATAAAACAATATGATTCAAGTCACAGTATATATTTTGCAGTAATATTTTGTTATTCCGCTTAATGTTAAATGAAGTATTCAAACTATTTCATTATAACATAAATACAAACGATTTGAATAGCAACTTTATTTTGAAACTGAGACATGAAAAAAATGGCAGCATTAGTTTGGCTGTTTTATGAACAGAAATCCATAAAAAGCTTGAAAACTGCCAATTTTGTGTGTTTTATAGTAAAACCGGTACGACGGTATGACAGTGAATGATGGAAAATTGTGTATATAACAGAGTTTACAAATAAAAAATAGGTTAATATAAGGAGAGAGGAAATATGGACAATCAAAGTTATAATCAGAGTCCCCAAAATTATAATCAGATGCCGCCATATCCGCCACAAAATCAGGGAGGTTCTAAGGGACTTGCTATTGCCTCTATGGTATTGGGAATCGTTGCTCTTGTACTTAGCTGTACGGGTTGGATTGCTATTATCTGTGGCTTGCTGGCTGTTATTATGGGAGGGGTATCTCTCGGTAAAAAAATGGGTGGAAAGGGTATGGCGATAGCGGGTCTTGTATGTGGTATTGTAGCACTCATTCCGGCTATTATTGTCATTACCACGGCAGCATCTATTCTATCAGAATTAGGGATTTAAATTATAAAATTATATGAATAAAAAGACATTATTATCAAGGCTGGCAGTGGTTATAATTCCATTGTTGGCTTTGATTATTTTTATATATGGGGACAAATTGATAGAATTAAGCCGGAATTTTCGCCCATGTTATGTGTTACAAAAAACAGGGTTTCTTTGTCCGGCATGTGGAAACACGAAAAGTGTTATTTGTCTGCTGCATGGGGACATATCGGGAAGTATTTCATATAACATAACTCCGCTCTCTTTATTACGAAACATCGTATTTGTTCTTGGAAAAACAGAAACTATATTGCCCAAATCGTTTGGAATCGGTTATGGGATTATGTTTTTTTTGATCCTATATTATATTTTGCGAAATATTTTTCCTATTTCCGCTGCCGGTATACTTGGGCTGCAAAGCAGACATTCATTTTCACCCGATAAGTTAGCGATAAAACGAAGTTTTAGAGCATTATCAAAGTGCGATGCACTGCAGATAATGTCGGTAGCCGGAAGTGTTGAAAGGGTAAATAATGCAATCTATATTCTATTTATCGTAATCTGAAATAAGATTCTCAGGTCTTAATGTATTATAGAGAATATTGAGAAAGTCAAAAAAAGTAATACACTTTTTGTGGCACCGGGCTCAATGGAGGATTTAGGATGACAATTCGTAACATTACTTAATCGACCGGGTGTCAATATAGTAATAGACTGGCTGTTGGGTCACGCCATTTGCAAAACATTTTACTCAATACCAGGAAGCTGATTCCAGCATGTAAGCACGACGAATCAATACCTTGATTCCGCTGTTTTTTTGCGGATGTCGCGTCTGAATTGTTACAAATGGTGTAGAAGATGTAGTTGTAAAGCTAAATTTGACTTGATTATTATTGTGGTATTAATATATAATGATGTGTGTATTTTTACTACATTAAGGTAGCAGCTCGGTAATGTCATTCATCAACTGGCGGGATATACATAATAAATATATATTTCTGTATGACAGAATTGTTATCAAATTAGGATTGCCCTAAATAGGAATAGGAAAGGAATGAAAACATGAAAGGAACTAACCTTATATGGACGTTAATAGCCTTTGCAGTATATTTACTTGTGATGATTGTCATCGGCGCAATGTTCATGAAGAAAAACAAAAATTCAGAAGATTATTTTTTGGGAGGAAGACAGATAGGAGGATGGGTTGCGGCACTTTCAGCACAGGCATCTGATATGAGCGGCTGGCTTCTCATGGGACTTCCGGGTACGATATATGCACTCGGAACAGGTCAGATATGGGTAGCAGTTGGATTGTTCATAGGAACAGTCTGCAATTGGCTGTTTGTTGCGTCGAGACTTAGAAGATACACAATCAGGGCGAACAATGCACTCACATTTCCGGGATATCTTGAGAATAGATTTCATGATGAGAAAAAGTTGATGTTACTGATATCTTCCATCGTAGTAGTTATATTTTTCCTTGTCTATACGGCATCTGCCCTTGCAGCAGGGGGAAAATTATTCAACTCGGTATTCGGCATAAATTATCACATAGCTCTTACCATAGGCGTCGCTGTTATTTTGGTATATACATTTATGGGGGGCTTCCTCGCAGTATGTACGACAGATTTTATTCAGGGCATGTTAATGCTGATTGGCTTGTTGACAGTTCCTATTATCGCCTTATTCATTGTAAAACCATCAGAAGTCAGTGGATTACTTAACAGTAGTGGTGTTAATTATTCGGATTTTATTAATCCTTTAAAAGAAGGGGATAAGAGTATTAGTCCGATAACGGTTATATCAGGACTTGCATGGGGGCTTGGCTATTTTGGAATGCCACATATTCTGGTAAGATTTATGGCAGTAAAGGATGAAAAAGAACTTAGAAAATCCAAGGTAATAGCAATTGTATGGGTAGCGCTTTCATTGAGCTTTGCCTGCTTCATCGGCATCATTGGAAGGGCATATCTTTATTCGAAAGATATTGTTCTTGATACGTTGGAAACAGAGAATGTGTTTATTGAAATGATAAAGAATGTATTTACTAAGGATATTGCGATTCCGTTTATAGGAGGTTTATTCTTGTGTGGAATTCTGGCAGCAATTATGTCCACAGCAGATTCACAATTGTTGGTAACTGCATCGTCTGTTTCAGAGGATATCTATAAGGGAATTATCAATCCCAAAGCAGAGGCAAAGAAAGTGCTGATGCTCAGCAGAATAACGGTTATTGCGGTTGCCAGCATTGCCTATGTGGTTGCATGGAATCCTAACAGTAGTATCATGGATCTTGTGTCGGATGCGTGGGCAGGTCTGGGATCAGCATTTGGACCACTTATTTTGTTGTCATTATATTGGAAGAGAATCAATCTTCCGGGGGCGATATCAGGAATGATATCCGGTGGTCTGACGGTTATTATCTGGGATTATATTCCGCTTGTGAATGGAAAGACACTGTATAAACACACAGGCTTATATTCTCTTGCACTTGGTTTTGCCATAAGCCTTGTCATGATTGTGATTGTGAGTCTGTGTACTAAAGAACCATCAGAGGAGATAGTGACAGAATTTGATGATGTTGCTAATAAAAGGATTTCGTAACTCATGAAAAGTGTCTTTTCTTGACAACCTTATAGTATTTATTTATAATCAAATGCATATAAAATAAAAAATTCTAACATAAGGAGGAAACGGCTTTGGAAAAAGAGATGATTATCGTTATTGATTTTGGTGGACAATATAATCAGCTTATTGCAAGACGTGTGCGTGAATGCAATGTATACTGTGAGGTTCATCCACACACAATTACTATAGAAAAAATTAAAGAAATGAATCCTAAGGGAATTATCCTGACAGGCGGTCCTAATAGCGTATATGCAGAGGATTCTCCCAGATGTGGAGAAGAATTGTTTCAACTTGGAATACCGGTACTGGGTATCTGTTACGGCTCACAGCTTATGGCGCATATACTTGGCGGCAAAGTTGACACAGCGTCTGTCCGCGAGTATGGAAAGACAGAGGTAAGTGTAGATAATTCATCCGTCATTTTCAATGATGTTTCTGAAAATACAATTTGTTGGATGAGTCATACGGATTACATTGCCAAAGCTCCTGCTGGTTTTAAAGTAACTGCTACTACGCCGGTGTGTCCTGTCGCAGCAATGGAGAATGTGGAGGAGAGGCTTTATGCGACACAGTTTCATCCGGAAGTAGTACACACGGTAGAAGGCGTAAAGATGCTTTCCAATTTTGTATATAATGTATGCAAATGCAGCGGTGACTGGAAGATGGATTCCTTCGTTGAGACAACGATTAACCAACTTCGCGAAAAGATTGGCAATGGAAAAGTTTTGTGTGCGCTTTCGGGCGGTGTGGATTCTTCAGTGGCAGCAGTATTGCTGGCAAAAGCAGTAGGAAAGCAGCTTACCTGTGTGTTCGTTGACCATGGTTTACTTCGTAAAAATGAAGGCGATGAGGTAGAGGCGGTATTTGGCCCGAATGGTTCCTATGATCTGAACTTTATCCGTGTCAATGCCCAGAATCGATTTTATGCCAAACTGGCCGGTGTGACAGAACCGGAAGCAAAGCGTAAGATCATCGGCGAAGAGTTCATCAGAGTATTTGAGGAAGAGGCAAAGAAGATTGGTGCTGTGGATTTTCTGGTGCAGGGAACAATTTATCCGGATGTAATAGAGTCAGGACTTGGAAAATCGGCTGTTATTAAGAGTCACCACAATGTGGGAGGTTTGCCGGATTATGTAGATTTTAAAGAAATTGTTGAACCGCTCAGGTTATTGTTTAAAGATGAAGTAAGAAAAGCCGGAAGAGAGCTGGGTATCCCAGAATATCTGGTGAACCGCCAGCCATTTCCGGGACCGGGACTTGGCATCCGTATTATTGGGGAGGTAACGGCTGAGAAAGTGAAGATTGTGCAGGAAGCAGACTTCATCTACCGGGAGGAAATCGCAAAGGCTGGTGTTGACAAGGGACTTGGTCAGTATTTTGCAGCACTGACCAATATGCGTTCAGTGGGCGTCATGGGAGATGGAAGGACTTATGATTATGCCATTGCCCTTAGAGCGGTGAATACTTCAGATTTTATGACGGCGGAGGCAGCGCAGCTTCCTTGGGAAGTGTTGGGGAAGGTAACGAGCAGGATTGTGAATGAGGTGAAGGGGGTTAACAGGGTACTGTACGATTGTACAGGTAAGCCACCGGCAACGATTGAGTTTGAATAACCATTTGTGAAAATCAAGCCTTTATTTACACATATTCCAAACAAAAAGTGTTAAGTTTTGGCAACGAT